>JAUQPP010000038.1 GCA_030550315.1 Thermotogota bacterium
CCGAATTTCCATAAGGGAATAGGAGTAGGGGCTTTGACCAGCCCAGTGCGGTTAAGGTTAGTAAGCTAACACACCGCACGAAGAATCCTCGCATTTCAATGCGGGGAGGAGGTCAACTAAACCTTTTCTGAATATCTTTCCTAAGTTATCAACATCTCCCCTTAAGACTCCCCATCTTTTTACACCGATGGATTTATTTGCCATTTCATCAAGTTCTATTAAATTTCCTTCTTCGTCCCTACACATGTAAGTTGCAGGAGAAATGTATGTCATACATCTTTGCAAATCTAATTTATCAGTCTTTTGAAGAACAAAGACCTTCGGATTACCTTCATTCCTGAAGACCAACTTATAACCAAATGCCTCAAATACATCATCAACGTGCTTGATTTCAATGTCTGTTTTTTCCTCATACTTATACTTTGCCAGCTGTTTGCCAAGTTCAGCAAATGACTCACAAAATTCGTATTCATGTTCCCCAGCCTTGTTATGTTGCTTGGTTTCACAATAACAATAAGGACAGCTCTCAGCTTTTACACGAGTTGGTTCGAAGAAAATACGGGTATTTATAAGGGTACTGAATTTTTTGTTTTTATGCTCCTCACTGAGTTCGCCTAATTTTTTCAAAGTTTCGGAGAACTCCGCCGTTTCAGCAAGGGAAAGTTTTATTCCTGTAATAATTACTGCAAGGTCCGTTCCATGGGCTTTATAAATGAAACTATCAATAAGTCGCTGATATTCATCAAGCCTGTCGATAGCTTTTGCTGGAACTGCAAGATAGAAATGACCTCCACCACTCATGATAAGGTTTGCTACCGGTAATCCTTCGCGTTTTAAAATCCAACGACCTATTATGTAAATCAAAAAAATCAAGGTAGAACAAACGCCCCTTAAGCTTTTTGAGAGCGTGTTCGGTCGGGATGTTGTAAATAAATTCCTGTATACCGGATAAATCGCCCTTGACTAAGCCTAATACCTTGTGGTCTTTGCTATGAGCTTCCAAATCTTTTGCTAAATCCTTCAAAAACCTGAAATTCTTATCTTCAATTTCTGTTTCGAACTCACGATAAAGCGCAACAGCTATAGCGGCTGTTGATGAAAGGTGGGAGAAAAGGGAAATATCTGGATGCGAATAATAAAATGCCGAGGGAATATTTGAGGTATATTCTTTCAGGATGTAATATAACCTATCGTATTCACATAAGTTATCCGTTTCCTTGATCTCTTCCGCGCGGATAAGTTCATAAAACTCATTCCACAGGTTTTTGTACATAAGATTTTCCGTTTGAGAATCCAGGGGTTCATTTTTTGGAAAAACTTCTCGATCAATTTTGCTAAACCGACATATTGTTTTATACCATTTCCTTATTGGTTGCGAAGTCAATGAAATGTGCGCCATAACAGATTCCAATTGTTTTGCCTCAACAGCTTCTTCTTTTTCTTGGGTGTTGTAATCTAACCTTTCGGACGTCGAAACACGGTCAGCTATGCTAACGAGAAAACCAACAGGAAAGCTTTCATCAACCTTATGATGGTGTAACACACCTTGGATGACATTTCCACGGTCTTTCATGAAATCTAAAGTTTCAATGAAATCGCAACTCCAAACTTGGTGCGGTAAACCATGAAGTCCAAGAGTGTCGATTAACCGTTTTTACCTTTGAAGTATCTTATCTTTCCACTCTGGATATGCTCTCTGGTAAAACTTGCCTATATCGTGGAGTAGTGCAGCAAGATATACATCTAATAACTAACATCTTTACGCCCCCTACGTTGTTTATCATCCCGCTTACAAAATTAAAAATACTCAAGACACAACGAAATTTTTTGAACACCAGATTTCACCAGTATTTTAGCCTTCTTCATCAGAATCAGCAACGTTCAGCAACTCACGACGCATAAACTCAACAAGTTCCGCAGCAGACTTGAATTTATCAAGAAACTTTTCAAGAGGCTTGTGGTCACTTTCCAAGTTCACATTTCTCGCATCGTTGTTGAATCCAAAATGTGCGTAACTGTTTCTTTGTTAAAAAATCGTTGAAAACGTCTTCCAATTCGGGTCGTTGTTTTTCAAGGTAATGAGTCTCTCTACTTCTTCTCTCTTGCTTCTATCAAACAAATACTCACCTTTCTGAAGTGCAAACATTCCGCAGTTCACCGTAAACTCATGGACAAGTCTGAAAGCCATTCCAAGAGCATCAGATTCTAAATAGAACTTAATCATTTGTCGTTGCATTTCAAGTATGTTCAATTCATTAGGTGAAGTGCTCCTCACTTTTTTGTTCGATTCTTGGAAGAAGTGGTTCCAATTCAGGGATGAACTCGCGAATTTCACTTCTAAGTTTCTCTTCTTTCAGCTTATTGTCGAGTTCACGAACACTTTCTTCAATAGGCACCAAATTCCCGCTCGAACTGAGTTTGAGAACTTTTCAAACAAAGTCACCAGTCCGGAAATTTTCACAGGGGGGATACTAGCTTTAACTAAATTATACATTATTTGTTTAGTAAGGGGGACTACTATTTATTTGATAAATCGTATAAAACGAGAACCAAGGACTCTTGAAATCATTCTTAATTAATTTGTTACTTTAGACAGGATGATTCTTCCGATTAAGCGTAACAAATGGTTTTACCTTAATTTGATACTATGTTTTTTAAAGAACTCGCTCATAATCTTGTCGGCGTGCTTACCCTTTTTGTTTTCTATAAGTGTTAATCTGATAAGTTCTTTCAACAAGGCTACTCGACTTTTTTCATCGAGATGTTCATTTGATAGGATGATTGTGCCTTCGACAGTAATAGCTCCAAGATCTGCCTTAACTTTAGCAAGTGTATAGAATTCCGAGAGGTTACTTGCGAAAGTGAGGTTGATTTTTTTAGGCATTTTTAATTTGTATTCTTTAAGGAACAGTTCATACGTTGCCCCCACCCAGGTATCAATTGCGTAAATGGAAGAAATGTTTACAATTTGTTTTTTCTTTGCTCCGAATACTGGCATCTGAAGTAGGTTAACAAGCAACGCGGCTAACAGTATAACTACCGAGATTTTTTTCATTACACTTCCCTCCTTTACATCAAATAGGTTTAAACTCTAATCCTCCGAAAAGAGTTGAGCTAGGTTAAAAAGCAAGTTGTAAGTGAACCACCCGTCGCCGGTAGCAAAGATTTCCCTTTTTGAAGTTGCAGAGTCTTCATGAATACCAATCCCGTCGCTGTAAGGTTCAAATGTCGCAATCTTTTTAAAAGGTATTCTGAAACTCCTAAACTTTCCGTGAAAGTAGATGTGTTTCGAGGTGACAGCAAGTATCCCAGTGTCAATGTGTACGCGCTTAATGGTTTCGATAGGTGTAGCCTTGAAAGCACCAGTCCTGAGATATACTCCCTTTGCGATGCGTAAGCTGACGCCATCACTTCCTCCGATGTATTCCCGAACGGTGCGATCCTGAAAATACTCGACATTCGTAAAGACCCAAATCAACTTTTCACTCTGTTGGAAGTTGAAAGGGAGCTAGCCTTCAATTTTGACGCGCTGTGGAATTTTTCCTTCCATTACCTCTCGCAGGCCCCCACCTTTAACGAGCCTGCTCCACGCACCATTTCTGTCGAGTTCGTTTTGTCCAACTTAAAGAATTCCACAAAACTTTCAATCTTCCCTTGCTCCTCAACTGATAGTGCCCCATCGTTTAAAAAGTGCTCAACGGCCCTTTCAAAAGCGCTAACAAGCACGTATCCGACATCCGAAGTAGTTAAGTAGCCATCAGGTGCTATATTGTTGATGTCTCTCTCAAGCTCCTCGAAATCTTTTAGCGATGAACTTTTGATGATAGTCTCAAACGATACACGCGTCAAGTGTTCGAAGGTAAGCTTGTACTTGTTTTCACACTCGCAATGCTTACTTCTCAAGGGGCCAGCTGGTTTGCCACAGTACTTACAGGTGCCCACACGTACCACCTCGAAATTCACTCGAGCCGTTCATTCCAGTTTCTTCACTACCTTGTTACCCTCCAACCCTTACGTGCGAAACAACTCCCCAAACCCCAGGGCCGAGCACTGCAAGGAGTATCCATCCCCACCAGACTATCGGAAATTCCTCATGGAAGATCCGAACAAGTGCAACGGTCACAGGTAGAGTAAACACATTTATTAAGCCAAATTTTTCAGCACGTCCCACGGCTATCCAGAACTTACCAGGACCATTCGAAATAACTCTTAGAACATAAGTGCCGGGTTGAGTTGAAAACTCTTTTTCGTAGTAGATCCATTCGAAGGTATCGCCGAACTTCTCATGGTACGAGAGTGGTTCAACAGATGCTGTATTGAAGCGTTCGATAACTTTGCCATTTGGATCTATTAGTTCAAATATAGGCCTGTAATCCTTCAGCCGTTCAATTCGCGGGACGGCGAATGTAAGATAGAGTGCTTCTCCATTCGAGATTATCTTTATCTCACGGAGGCATGGTTCCTGAACAGCATAGTAATGAACTTGTGACACTGAAATGTTCAGGATAACCTGACTTTCAAAATACGGTACATGTGCAAAGATGTCTTGCTGAAAAAAAACAAGCAAAATAAAGCAGCGAAGAAGAAAAAATGGAATCGCGTGCTTATCAACCCCTTTCGCTCAAAGTCTAATAAAATTATAACACCTAAAATACATTATCAAAGTAAAGAAATCGAGTTAAAATAGATTCGGTTTACTAACGAAAGTGGGGAGGTTACAAATCATGCTTAGAACGAACAAAGAACAGGTTGTCAAGCTTTCAATACTTGTCGAAATCGCTCACCCAATAACCAGGATGCCAGTGGTTGATAGTTACGGTAAGGTCCACTATGTACCAGGAGTTGGCGGAATTACCTACAACTTCGGCCTTGGTGACAACGCGTTTTCTATGCATGGAGACCATATCGAACCCGACATTAGTGCTAAGAACTCCAATAAAGATCTCAACCCGACTTGTATGACCCTGGCATGCATTGGTAACGAAGCAACTGTCATATCTGGCGATGGAAAAGGTATGAAGGGATACGTCATAGGCAAACATGGTGGAATTGATCATGTTCTTATTTGGATGCCGGAGAAAGAAAGGTTAGCAATTGGGGATAAGATTCAAATCAAAGCCTGGGGGCAGGGATTGGAGTTGCTTGAATATCCCGATGTAAGACTGATGAACATCGATCCAGAACTTTTTGAAAAGATACCAATCGAGGAACAAGATGGAAAACTTGAAGTTCCAGTAACCGTTGTGGTTCCAGCGCATTTAACTGGTTCCGGCGTAGGTGCTTCGAATCCAGCGGGAACCGACTACGATATGAATACCATGGACATGGACGAGATAAGGAAATTTGGGCTGGACAAGGTTCGTATTGGAGATTTGGTAGCTATCAAAGACCATTATAACTCGCATGGAGCGGGAGGTTATAAGGCTGGTGCGATTTCAATTGCTGTTGTTGTACATTCGAATTGCTACAAAACAGGACATGGACCAGGAATGGTCGTGATAATGTCCAGTGTCGAAGGAAAGATTGTGCCCAGGATAGACGAAAACAGCAACATAAAAAACTACCTTCGCATATAGGAACTATATTTTTATCTCTCGCACGTTTTTAAAATCACGGTGCCCTTTTCCAGGGCACCATTTTTTGTTGTAAATCCATGGAAATTAAATAAAATTCTCGCTTAGAATTGAAAAAAGGAAAATTCCAACGGTAACAACCATCTTCCAGAGTATTCAGGCAAATTCGGAAATTTCAATAGAGGTGTATTAACATGCTATAATCTGAAAGGTGATTCAGGCATAATATGAAAGGTGATTCAAGTTTTGCTTTTCTACAAATGTCATATGCATAGGAGGCGACTTAGAAATGAAGTACGCAAAGATTATTTCTTCAGGCATGTACGTTCCGCAGAAGGTTATGACAAACGCGGAGTTTGAAAAGCTCACCCTGTTCACCATTGACCCGTACTTTTCCGAAACGATCGGTATCAACCACAGACACATCTCGCAGGATTGGGAGACACCCACGTACATGGCGGCAGAAGCGGCAAAGAAAGCGCTTCAGAGGATAGGAATGCGGCCAGAGGAAATCGACCTGGTTATCGTGGGTACCGATACCCCTGAAAGTATCTCCCCTCCAGATGCTGCGCGTGTTCAGTACCTGATTGGCGCGCACAAGGCCGAGGCAATGGCATTCAACGTTAATGCTTCGTGCGCGAACGGTGCTCTGTTAGTTGATATCGCAGCAAGGTATATTGCTCTTGGGGATTACAAAAACGTACTCGTCATAGGTACCTACGCTATGACGAAATTTTTGAGCTGGAAATATTCTTGGGAAGCGTTGTTCAGCGACGGCGCGGGTGCACTTATATTGACGGCATCGGATGAACCTGGGTACATTGGAAGTGTTGCACGAGCAGATGGCAGTTGGTGGCAGAACTGGGGTATTTACATGGGAGCCGGAACTATGAACCTTCAAGGTTTTGAAAGGGGATTGCACAAACTTGATTTGAGGGCCGCTTATCCGGCTACAGTAAACGAAGAAGGTTGGCCGTTGTTGATTAATAAGTTGCTCGATAAGTACAGTCTTACGAAAGATGACATAGGTATGATTCTATTCACACAGGTTCGTAAGAAAACGATTGAAAAGGTTATGGAAACCCTTGGACTACCTCTTGAAAAGACACACATGATTATGCACAAGTTTGGTTATACTGGCTCAGCGTGTGTTTACATGGCTTACGACGATGCGTTCGATGAGGGAAGGATAGAGCAGATTAAAGGTAAAGTTCTGATATTCTTAACTTCTGGAGTCGGTTTCCAACAAGTCGCAACTGCCTTCAGAGTTATCTAAATGTTAGGGAGGACGTGAAAATTTGGAAAGAAAGGCGAAAAGAAGAGTTCCACGAAGGATAGATGGAATAGAGACAAAGAATAGAATTAAAATGGCCGCTATTGAACTCTTTAGCAACTCAAACTTTTCGAGTGTTTCGATAAGTCAGATTACAAAAAAAGCGGATTTGAGTGCGGGAGCGTTTTACCAATACTACATGAATAAGGAAGAGCTCTTTAGAGAAATTGTGGAAGAATTTTTCCAGCAGTTGGAAGCAAGCATTGTTGGAGACACGTTGAGTAAAAGTGGAGTTGGCTTTTTAGAATTTTGCAAGGCAAACACCAAGTTGGTTAAAGTTGTACATCTGAATGAGTATTTTTTTGAATGGATTCGGAATGAGTTTGAGGCGATACTCCGGAAGGTTTCTAAAAGATTTGGACTCACAAGTGTTGGCCATTTTTACTTTTGGTCTCCCCTCAGATTTATCGCCGCGTTCTCGGATCTTGTTGAAGCGGAGGTTGACAGCGAGGACTTCGTGAAGTTTGTTATGATTGGTCCTGTTAATGGAAGCGTTGAAAATGTACCGCAAAAGGCTTTTAATTTTACCCCGGAAAGGCATGTCATTGAGATCGATGAGCGACGCGAGCAGATTCTTGCCAACGCAGAGACGCTCTTTGGGATGTACGGGTATGAGAAAACGCAAGTTTACGATATAGTCCGAGCATGTGGCATGGCTGTCGGCACTTTTTACCTTTATTTTAACAACAAGCTAGAAGTACTTCACGAGTTAGTTAGGTGGATAAGCAAAGGCTTAAGATACAACGTGAAACTTGCCGTTGAGAAATGTAAGGATTGCCCGAGACTGGTACAAGAAATCGCAGGGTTGTACGCATTTGTGAAATTTTTTAAGATGCACTTTAACATGTACAGAATCGTACGTGAAAGTCAGTCCATCGACTTTAAGATTGCAAAAGAGTATTATAGTTCTATATATCATCCCTACACTGTGGCTCTTAACAAAGCCATCGAGGAAGGGAAATTAAACCTTAAAATGTTCGGATTAGACCGCGAAAAGTTGGTCTCTTACCTTACACTGATGCTCATGAGTTACGGACACTTTATTGGTGAACGTTTCCTACTGTCTGGTGTCATAGACGAGCAGGACAACGTGGAGTTGGAGAAGTTTCTTGAGGAGTTATTCGTGTACATCTGTACAGGTCTCGAAGATGTACACCTTTGATCGGAGTTAGTGGTATGCCGTACGTTATTGTAAACGGGCTGAGGATATTTTACGAGCTACGTGGAAATGTCAATTCAAAAGAGACTATAGCATTTTTCAATGGTGTGATGGCTTCAGTTAGCAGCTGGGCTTATTACGTGCCAGTCTTCGAACGCTTAGGCTTTAAGGTCTTACTCCATGATTTCAAAGGTCAGCTACTTTCTGATAAACCGGCAGGACCGTACACATTCCGCGAGCACGCAGCTGAGGCGAAAAGCTTAATGGACCAGCTTGGTATTGATCGTGTACATTTGGTCGGAACATCTTATGGTGGAGAAGTAGCTCTGCGGTTTGCGATTGACTATCCAGATATGGTTAAGAGCTTGTGTGTTATCGATTCCGCAAGCGAACTTGATCAGCTCCTTATATCGTTTATCGAAAGTTGGAAAAGGCTGGCACTCGAAGGAGAGCCTGAGAAATTCTACTGGGGTGTGGTTCCGGCACTTTACAGTGAAGAATACCTTCTACGGGAATTTGAAGCTGTGAAGAAACGAGCCGAGCTTTTCAACAAAGTGTCGAAGGATTACTTCTTCGGTCAGGTGCAACTGTACAAAACATTCCTGAAGGATCTCAACCTGACGCCGGAGCTACACAAGATAATGTGTCCGACGCTCGTTGTGTGCGGAGAAAATGATATACTGAAGCCCCCCAAAGTTCTCAAGAATTATTTCAATTCACATCGCCGGTAGTGAATTTGTCATCATTCCGAATGCAGGACACGTAGTGATATTCGAGAAGCCAGAAATTTTGAAAACGCTTCTTATCGGATTTGTTCTGAAGCATGCTGCCTGATTCTGATGTGCCTGGAGGGGATTGAATGGATTTTAGAGATATTTACAGACGCAAGGTGGTTGACGTTGAACATGTTTTATCCATTCTTCAGGATAATTGGACTGTAGTTGTTGGTATGACGCCAATGGAACCGAAGGTGTTTCAAAGAAATCTGCACAAAGCCAATGTTCAACGTCTCGAAGTATTCACATGTTTGAATACCGAACCGTACGAATATTATTCAAATCCAGCTTACAGTGACAGGTTTTTCAATTATTCCTGGTTTTTTGGTCCGTTCAACAGGAAGCAATCGAAGAATACTTTTTATGTTCCAAACAACCTACACCAAGCTGCTACCAACTTGATAGAAACGACTAAAATAAATGTATTTGTAGGTGTTGCCTCTCCTATGGATGAAAAGGGATTCCTCACACTTGGAGCCAGTGTAGTTTATGAAAAAGATGTACTGGAACACGCGGACATTGTGGTTCTTGAGGTTAATCCCAACGTTCCACGTACTCATGGCGATACGCAGGTACACATAACGGAGGTCGATTATATAGTTGAAGTCGATTATCCGCTGCCTGAGGTTGAGCTGTTAAAACCTAAGGAAATTGAGAAAAAAATTGCTGAGAATATCATGAACCTAATAGAGGATGGATCTACGATTCAGCTGGGTATCGGTGGAATTCCAAACGCAGTTGCTCAGTTCTTGAAGGAAAAGAGGGACCTTGGTATTCACACTGAGATGCTTACCGAGAGTATGATAGACCTCTTCGAAGCTGGTGCAATAACAAACATGAGGAAGACACTATGGAAAGGCAAATTCGTTTGTACGTTTGCTTACGGAACAAGGAGGATGTACGATTTTGTAAACGATAATCCTGCAGTTTTGTTTCTGCGTGGACGGTACGTGAACGATCCTTACATAATTGCGCAAAACGAGAAGATGGTGAGCATTAACACAGCATTAATAGTGGACTTAACCGGGAACGTGTGTTCGGAAGCGATAGGAACGAGTCATTACAGTGGTACCGGCGGACAACTTGACACACATCGAGGTGCCGTGAAGAGCAAAGGAGGAAAGGGTATCATCGCACTTCGGTCCACTGCAAAGGAGGGGACTATATCAACCATCGTTCCCACGTTACCAGCTGGTTCACCAATAACGGTTCCACGCCAGGATATTGACTACGTGGTGACCGAATGGGGCGTTGCGCACTTACGAGGGTTACCGGTGAGGAAACGCGCACTTGCATTGATTGAAATCGCGCATCCTGATTTCAGAGAATATCTGCGTAATGAAGCTAAAGAGTTGGGTATAATCTGACCTTAAGGCAGGGAGGTGTTGGAAGTATGAGTAAGTTTTTGGCAATATTTTTAAGTCTATTGGTATTTGCAAGTTTGTTTGCTGAAGCGGGCGTTTATTCCGACAAGATTGTTATTGGGACGTTCCAAGCGTTGTCAGGGCCGTACGCGATTATTGGTCAAGAAATGACCAAAGGCATGCGGGCTTACTTCAACTGGATCAACAAACGCGGAGGAATTTACGGTAGAAAAATCGAATTGATCGTTGCCGATGACCAGCTTAATCCGGCCAAGACTGTCGTTGAAGTTAAGAGACTTGTTGAACATGACAAAGTTTTTGCAATAGTCGGTGGATTGGGTACCTACGGTTGTTTGGCAGTCATGGACTATCTTGAACAGAACAAGGTCCCATTCGTTTACCAAGGAGCTGGGACTTCTAAACTTGTCGTACCACCGAAAAAATACATATTCGGAGTTCAACCAGACTATACACTTGAGGGGACGTTGATAGCAAAGTACGTTGCTGAAATTGCGAAGTTCAAGGCTCCAGCTATAGTGTATATGAACAACGACATCGGACTTGAGGGCTACGCGGCGTTCAAGGACAAACTCGGAGATTACAAGATGAACCCGGTTGCAGAGATTTCCTACAACCCAGCAGACACCGATTACAGTGGATTGGTCGTAAGGTTGCTCGAGAAGAACCCAGACGTTATTGTCATTTACGGATTGCTCACAGATACGGTTAGGTGGGTTAAGACGATAAGAGACTACGGTTTGCAGAGTAAGATTATAACGATTTATCCAAACGCGGACCCGTCGTTTGTACAGCTTGCCGGAAAGTATGCGGAAGGTGTTATCCTAACAGGTTGGGTTCCTCTTGCTACTCCGGATAGACCGGATTTTGTTAGAGACTATCAGCGTGCAATTTCTATCTTCCAAGAGTCCTATCCAAAGCAGAACATGTCCTCTTACGCTGTTGCAGGTTTCATCGCAGCTGAGGTATTTGTCGAAGGTTTGATTAGGGCAGGAAAGAATCTCACACGTGAAGGGTTGGTGAAGGCTCTTGAGAGCTTCAAGAATTGGGATGGAATACTTGCAAAAGATATTACCTGGGGTCCGAATTTAAGACGTGGTAAGACCTCTATGTACTTTATGACCATAAAAAACGGCCAGTTCCTTCCGTTGGCTGATCTCATCAGGCCCTAATAGATCTTGTTTAATGGTCCCCGGACATTGCGTCCGGGGCCAGCCTTAATCATTATTTTGTCATTGCTTTCTCAGCACTGGTTATCTGGTCGTGTCTTGACTTTTGCCTTTGGGGGTGCTAATGTGCTCAAACTTGAAAGTGTAACTGTGAAGTTTTCTGGACTTGTAGCTGTCGATAATCTTAATATGGAGGTCTCGCGTAGCACTGTACACTCGTTGATAGGTCCGAATGGTGCAGGTAAAACCACCGTATTCAACGTTATTTCAGGGCTTGTGCGACATGAAGGACGTGTCTACCTTGATGGGTTTGATTTAACAAACGTTCCTGTTCACAAACGAGTTGATTACGGTTTAGGAAGGAGCTTTCAAAATGTCATTATTTACAAGTATTTAAGTGTCCTAAATAACTTGATGCTTGGATATCATCATAAATTAACGTATGGTTTGCTTGATGAGTTACTGGGAACGTATAAACATTCCACCTTGGAAAGGAAAGCAATGTTAAAAGCTATAGAAGTTGCAGATCTTATTGGTGTCAAGCCCTTACTTGGTATGCTTGCTGGTACGCTACCGTATGGATATCAGAAACTCATTGATATAGGCAGAGCTTTAATGAGTGAGCCGAAGTTAATCATGCTTGACGAACCGGCGGCGGGACTAACAGAAACTGAAACCGAAATGCTTAAGGAAAAGATCCGGATAATAAAAAATGAAGGTATAACGGTATTTTTGATAGAGCATGACATGCGACTTGTTCTCGATATTTCGGACAAAATAACGGTGCTGAATTTCGGAAAAAAGATAGCAGAGGGAAAGCCGGAAGAGATTGTACATCATCCAGATGTTATTAAAGCCTACCTTGGAACTTCGTATTCAGAGGTGAAATAAAATGCTAAGCGGGGATATATACCTGAAATCTTTAAATGTATTTTACGGTCCGGTTCACGCAGTAAAGGGAATCGATTTGAGTATCGAGGAAGGCAAAGTCACAACGATCTTAGGCGCTAACGGTGCTGGAAAGTCTTCGACTCTGAAGGCAATAGTGGGCGGCGTAAATTACACTGGAAGCATCGTTGTGGGAACCGTGCCCATAGATGGGATGCCTGTACACAAAAGAGTTGAGAATGGCATCGTTCTCTGTCCAGAAGGTCGTGGAATATTTTATACAATGACTGTGAAAGAAAACCTGCTGGCCGGCGCTTATACACGAAAACATGCGAAATTAGAGTTGGCATTCGAAATTTTTCCGGTATTAAAAGAGAGGATTAACCAAATAGCCGGTACGTTATCAGGTGGGGAACAGCAAATGCTAGCAATTGCGCGCGCAATCATGGCTGAGCCAAAGTATCTCTTACTCGACGAACCGTCGCTTGGATTGGCGCCTGTTGTGATTGAGAAGATTGCCGAAGTAATTCGTGAGATTAACAAACGAGGTATTACGATTATCTTAGTTGAACAAAACACAACTTTGGCACTTTCATTAGCGCATAAAGCGTACATTCTCGAAAACGGACGCGTTGCAGCAGAAGGAAAACCGGACGAGCTGATGAAAAGCGATGTAATTAGGCAGAAATACCTTGGAGGTGTAAGAGCGTGATAAATCAAATTTTACTCGGACTCTCTAATGGCGCGATGTATTCGTTAGTTGCAATTGGACTTGTGATGATGTACAAAGTGAGCGGTGTCATGAATTTTGCTTACGGAAATATGGGAATGTTCGTTACCTATCTGGTCTGGTGGCTTACATCCGTAATCGGGATTAACCTTTACATAAGTATCGTACTTGGTATAATTTTTGCTGCGTTGATGGGTATCTCAGTGGAACGCTTTGGCCTCAGGCCTATTCGCCACCTCTCCCACGGCTCGATGTTGATCGTCACCTTCGGAGTTCTTATGATACTCGAGGGTTTGGCCGTGCAAATATGGGGTACTGAGTACAAGGCTTTTCCTGAGTTGATAACCGGTACACCGTTGGTGTTCAAGGGAGACTTTGGGATCATAGTTTTGAGACGGCAAGATTTGCTTGTTTTTGTAACATTAACCACTATTTCTATACTACTGTTGCTGTTCACCAAATACACAAAATTTGGCATTGCCGTTCGGGCCGTTTCTGAAAACGAAGAAGTAGCTGGTTACATGGGAATCAATGTAGGTACTGTATTGTCCTTTTCCTGGGCGTTCGGTGTTTCAATGGCTGCTCTCGTGGGATTCATATCGGCACCAAAGGTTTTCGTATCTCCCCTCATGCTCTTGTTCTACCAGATTCAAGGATTCACTGCCGCAGTTTTGGGAGGATTTGAGACGTTCACAGGAGCAGTTTTCGGTGGATTGATTCTCGGAGTGCTGGAAAAACTTGTTGAGAGCTATATCTCTGAAGGTTTCAAAGCAAGTTTTTCGCTAGCGATAATCATAGTTGTTCTAATATTGTTCCCCAAAGGACTCTTCGGTAAGACTTTAAGGAGGCGAGTGTGATGATTTGGATCATCCTTGCCACTTTACCGTTCATACTCATAAAAAACGCGTTTATCATAACTATACTTTCGCTCGTTGGTGTTTATGCACTCGCTTCCCTGGGGTTGAACATCATAATGGGGTACGCTGGGCAGATCTCTATCGGCCACGCTGCGTTTATGAGTATCGGCGCGTACACTTCTACTCTGCTGTCGATGAAATACAACGTGCCAGTAACTATCGGTGTCATTGCAGGAGGCTTGCTTGCTTTTTTATTCGGTTTGCTCATAGGTTTTCCCGCACTCAGATTGTCCGGATTTTACCTTGCCATAGCAACGATGGGATTTGTCGTCGCAGTTGAACAGTTTATCGGTGCACTCGATCATATCACTGGTGGTCATGCGGGGCTTCGTGGCATTAAGTTTCCGTATCTGTTTAATTCAGATGTAGAGAAATATCTGCTAGTCCTCGCTTTCCTTTTCGTATCATACGTGTTAGCTCGGAGATTTGTAAACTCAAAGACAGGTCGGGCATGGATGGCCATCAGGGAGAACGAAACTGTAGCTTCAGTGGTTGGAGTCAACCCAGCAAAGTACAAACTTTTGGCTTTTGCTTTTGGTTCGATGCTTGCAGGATTTGCGGGTGGGTTGTATGCACACGTAACAGGCTTCATAGCCCCAAGTGTGTTCGGACTTGGAAAGTCACTGGATCTGTTGGCAATATCAGTAATCGGTGGAATGGCATCTCTCGATGGTCCATTTTATGGTGCCATCGTTTACGAAGCACTTCCTTTCTTTTTCAGTAGGACGAACTTGTCACTTTCGATTGTTTTCGGAACAATTCTCATCTTTGTTGTTTTGTTTATGCCACTCGGAATAAGTTTCTATATTTCTCGGTTGCGGTTTAATTACTTAAACGCGATAATTGCTTTCTTGAAAAAAGCCAGGAAACCTTATGGAAGGTTTATTGATACGAGCTTCGGAAAGATTCACTACATTCAACATGGAAATGGTCGCGTGCCTATTATTCTGTTGCATGGTAATTTTGCTTCCGCAAGATTCTTTGAACCATTCCTTAAAATGTTGCCCAAGGAGTTCACAGCTTATGCTATGGACTTGCCGAACTTCGGATTTTCGGATCGTTTGACCAGCGTGACTATCGACAAATATGCAGATGTTGTCAACGAATTTGTAGACAATTTGAGATTGGAACGATTCGTACTTCTTGGGCATTCACTCGGTGGCTCGATAGCCATGGCGTATGCTGTGAAATACCCTCAAAGGTTAATAAAACTGGTCTTGGTTGATCCGGGACCGATTGATGGACTATTTGTGCCAGACGAAGGTATTAAGCTTTTGCAAAAGTATAAATACAATCCAGATCTGATCAGGAAATCGTTAATGTTCAACGCACCAACGTTTGATGATGAGCGGCTTTTTGAGAAGGTTACCTCAGATGCACTGAGGATTCCAAGACGAGCAATTAGAGAAGTCGCTGAAGCGTTGAGAACTTACAATTACTCAGCCCAAGCATCAAATGTGAACGTACCGGTGGATGTTATTTTCGGCGATAAGGACATTATTCTTAGCTTATGGCAGAT
>JAUQPP010000104.1 GCA_030550315.1 Thermotogota bacterium
TGTTAGTAAACCAACGAGTTTTCCACTATCATCAACAACGGGAAAACCGCCGATTTTATACTCAGCCATCAGTCTCATGGCGTTGAATATCGTATCATCAGGATGGATTACGACGGGATTTTCAATTACGCCGTTTTCCGTTCTCTTTACGATCTCCACCTGGTGAGCTTGCTCTTGGATTGAAAGATTCTTGTGTATAATACCTATTCCACCTTCCCTAGCCAGAGCCTTTGCAAGCTCGCTTTCTGTAACCGTATCCATAGCAGCACTGACGAGGGGTATTTTCAACGAAATCTGTCTTGTCAGACGGGTAGTCACATCGGTCTCGCCGGGTAGGACCTCGCTGTACTGAGGAACGAGCAAAACATCGTCAAAAGTAAGTGCTTCCTGAAAGTGAAACTCTTCGAACATATCAATACCTCCGTTCCCGCCCCACGGCTATGCTCGTCTTTGTGTTTCTCCATTTTTATTTTATAAAAAAACGTTACACGGGATTTGCGTGTAACGTACCTTTGAGTCTTATCCTACTTTACTGTTTTTTACTATTTCTGGAGCGGGCGACGGGATTCGAACCCGCGGCCCTCAGCTTGGGAAGCTGATGCTCTACCAACTGAGCTACGCCCGCTCGAAAGAAATCCGCTATACACAGCCAATATTATTATAGCATTACCATACCCATTTTTCAAGTAGACGTACACAATCACCCACCAAAAATTTTGTAATATTTTCTTACTCCTCTAAGGAGAAGATAGAGAAGTGGAGGCGAAAGTCTGATAATCTCATGCGCAACGACCATTTGGCGGTGGAAATGACTCTTAGAAAGATCAAGATACTTGATGGAAGGTTTGGACAAATAACTTTTGATTATGGGATGCTCTATCATACGTGTCCAGTTTTTGTAGTTCAGGCGGTTGCATGCGAGGATACCAACAACTTGAGCGAAAGCAATCGGGAGGATCTGTTCCTCAATAAAACGAGCAAGTTCAAATTCACCTAAGCCTTTAAAGTAATTGACCAACCTCCTCATCACGGCAATGTGTTGAAACATAACCAAGCTGCGAGCTTTCGTTTCCGATTGCGGGCGTCGAATCCAGTTGTAGACAAATTTATCCACGTAGCATACTGATCTACTGTGGTAAAATAGTTTTGCGATAAATTCAACATCCTCGGCTATTTTTATGCCTTTTGTAAATCTTAAGGAGTGACTTTCAATCACGCCTCTTCTTACCAACATACACCCAAGGTGAACAAAAGGTTTGAACTTTAAAAAGTCTCCAATGAGCGAAAGTCTATCCTGGTAACCATCATTTAACTTTCCCATGTGAGACTGCTTAAAAATTGTTTTTTCCCTTCGGTGTTTTAAGAACATAATTGCCAAACACCACGTCCGCTCCTGTTCTAACTATTTCACGTTCAAGAACATTCAATGGGTCGTCGGAAAGTAAGTCACCACCATCAACAAATTTTATAAACCGACCGGTTGCATACTCTAATCCCGTATTCCTAGCCGCACTGACACCACTGTTTGGTTGGTCAACAATAGTCCAGTGCAAAGCGGAGCCCTTCAAAATACTTTCAGCGACCGAACGACTGCTATCTTTCGAACCATCGTTCACAATGATAACCTCTATATCATCTCGATTTTGTCTTAAAATACTTCTTAGAGTCGCACCGATGAATCGTTCTACGTTGTACATCGGAATGATAATTGATATGCTTATAACCTTTCATTTCGCTATACCTCCGAAACGAAAGCAGACCCACACTCCCTCAATTATACCAATCACTTACAAAAATAAAAGCCCCCTTACGGGGGCGATTGAAGGCTGGATCTATCACTTAACCAACCTGACGTTCGCTGCTTGAGGACCTTTTTGTCCCTTCTGGACCTCGAACTCTACGCGGTCACCTTCTTTGAGAGTTCTAAAACCATCCATCTGAATGGCACTGAAGTGAACGAAGATGTCTTCTCCATCTTCTTTTGTGATGAAACCGTAACCCTTCTTTGAATCAAACCACTTGACTGTACCTTTCATACTCGCTTCCTCCTAAGTTCTTTTCTCTTTCCGTCGCCCTTCCCTCAGGCAGCGGATGATTCAGTATATCATCTAAACGTATTGATGTCAACAAGGCAAAAATTTTCCCGAATAGAAAAACAAGAACGGTGCAAAAAACATTAGAAGTCGCTCGTAAGGTATTTGAAGCTGATGACCGGAGTTTATCAAAACTGATAAGATATTAGTTATCGCACCAGCAACTGTGCAAGGGACTATGTATGATTGTTTGTATGATTGTTTCGGGGATAGAAAGATCGAGGTTAAGAGCGCAGAATGTGGAAGTGAGGACGAAGGTACGAATCGGTGGAGTTTTGCGGAGGAATGAGATGATGGATGATGAATATTTTTTAATGGGAGCCGTTGAAAGATGTAAAAAGTTGGCACGGGCGGAACAAAGCAAGAGCGAACAACCGTAAGGAAATGGAGGGGATGATGCCAGGTGAAAATTCGGAGCAGGTACTCTAGAAAGTCAATAGAGGTAGATTTGAAAATTTGTATCATATTTAGAAAGAATTTTCCGGTTTCCAATTCAACTATTCGTCGCTATCAACTTTTGAATTGTATTTTTCCTTTATCTTCTATTTCTTGGTCTTTGAAATTATGCCTTACTCACATCAAATGATTCTTTTCTTGTCCATAGGATCCATACTAACTCAGCTAATTT
>JAUQPP010000039.1 GCA_030550315.1 Thermotogota bacterium
GTGTCGACTCAGCCAATACTGGATCTACCGGGGCTTTTAATTTGAGGCGTCGAGTATTTCCAACGAACCTTTCCGTTCTTAACACCGAAGGCTACGTGTATGGTACATCTTTTGTTCCGAGGGTGTAGGGTGGCTTACCGAGTGACGAGCGAATTCTCGTTTTGTTAGGACGAGGATATTGGCATACGAATGTCCCCTTTGGTTGGATGGTTATGAGAACTCATTTTGAACTACTTAGCATCGGAGTGTACGCAAGTATCCAGAATAATTCAGGTTACGCAGTTCCGTTTTTCGCGCGTGGATTTGTGGGGATTGGTATTCCACTTTTGAATAAGTTTGAATTTTTCGGAAACGTCGAAGGGGGAGCACTTTTGAGTGTCCTTAACAACAATGTGCAGGATGATGACTGGAACGAAACGATTCGGCAAGCACGCGAAAAATCCATATACGCTGCGCTGCGAGGAGGAATTACGTGGTATTACGACAATTATTGCGGCCTTGAGCTAGGATACAGGCTGATCTTGGTTGGTAACGAAAGCCCGGTCCGATTTATGCAAGGTTACACCTTCACCGATTGGGTTTACAACATCTACAACTTTTTCGTCGCCTCTTCTGGTTCCCAAAGCTGGACAATCCCGTTCATAACTACTAACTGTTATTTGAGCTTTTCAACGAAATTCTGAAGCTTAACACTGACTTAACACATCAACTATAAATTATAGTATAGTTTTAGTAGTCTTATGTGAAAGTCCACGGGAGGAGGAGGAACTACCTTGCGAAGCGTTGCCTTCATTTCGGACATACACTCGAATCTTGAGGCACTCGAAGCGGTCTTAAAAGATATCGATGAGCGTGGTGTGGATGAAGTTTTTTGCGTAGGGGATCTCGTAGGTTACGGACCGAATCCAAATGAGGTTGTAGAACGCATCCGCGAAAGGAAAATTCTCACCGTTTGCGGTAATTACGACGACGCCGTTGGTTTTGAAAAGGACAGTTGTGGTTGTGCATACAACCCGGGGCGTGAGACGGAGGTTGGTGACGAGTCAATCCGTTGGACAATAGAGCACACCAGTGCTGATAATAAGGAGTTTCTCAGGTCACTTCCGAAGAAATTGAGCATCCAGGTGGAGGGTGTAAGGGTACTACTTGTTCACGGCAGCCCGGTCAACCATCTACTTGAATACGTCAAGCCGACGATTTCGTCCGAACGCCTAAGAATTTTGATTCAAAATGTTGAGGAGGACGTAATTGTGAACGGACATACGCATATGAAAATGGCGAGACATATTCTGGGGAAGTTGGTTCTCAACCCCGGTAGTGTGGGACGTACGAAAGACGGCAAACCTGGAGCAACTTACGCCATTTTGTATGTGGATGATATTGTTTACTGGTACGAATTTGTATTTGTGGAGTACGATGTCAAGAAAACCGTTGAAAAAATTGCTAGAGCAGGTTTGCCAGCTGAGCTTGGTACGGTTTTGGCGTTGGGACATACCTTCGACATGGGGCCAGAAAAAAGTCCGAAATCAGAGAATTCCTCAAAAACTTTCCAACTCTTCTGAGAGTGACATTTCCTTTAATTTTGCAACCAACAACTCTGTTGCTCTCACGTCGTCCTCGTTGTACACCAGAATAGCACTTAGAGTACCTTCATCGTTGGTTGACAAGTAGTGGGCGTATTCATCTATAACTGTACGACCATTTATGTTGTTCCTCCACTGGAAGCCGAAGTATCGAGCAATAACCTTAAGTGAATACGATGGTACGGGCAAAGCAACGTGGTCTGCGTAGAGTTTGTACACGTCGATGAAGCGCTTGAAGAAGTCCTTCGGTATAGCTATACCGTATCGTTTTGCGAGTTTTCTAAATCGCTGTACCTCGTATTGGTGGAAATGGTATACGGGACCGGGTGTTTTGTTGAGGAAATCGAGCACTTCAATAAAAGCTCTTTGTTCACCCGCTGGGTCTCTCGCCACGAAAGGCACGTAAGTACCGTTCACC
Source organism: Thermotogota bacterium (assembly GCA_030550315.1). Classification (GTDB taxonomy): domain Bacteria; phylum Thermotogota; class Thermotogae; order Thermotogales; family Fervidobacteriaceae; genus Fervidobacterium_A. Next base: position 2,002 of record JAUQPP010000039.1, read on the forward strand.
AGAACTCCGAACAGGTAATCAAAATCAGCAGGTGTGTAGCTTTCTATGTCCAGAAAAATGCCATCTTCCAGTTCGGGTGGTGCCGAAAAGAGAACCGGCTTGTTCTCCAAGACACTCTTTGCATGCGCAACGAGCTTCCTGGTCTTCTCCGGACCGAAGTGTTCCATTAACTTTTCACGATGGTTCAGTAAATCCTTTATCGATTCTATTCCCAACTTCCTAAGCTTTTCAGCGGTCTTTCCCCGTAGACCATGTAGAAAGTCGATGCTCTCGAGATTTTTTGCTTCGTGAAAGCATTGCTCGACAAACGGGCAGAGGCGACACAAATGTGTCTTTGAGATTTTGTATTCCGTCTCGGTGCAAAAGTAAGATAGTAGTGAAAGCATTCTGGTCACGTACGGTCGCCAATTGACAGCGGTAGAGTAATACTCGCTTTCGAAAATTACGGCCCCCACATCATAGCCGGAACTTTCGATTACGTACCCGATAAATGCGGCTTCGAGGTAGTGGTAATCACTCAACTTTTTCCCAGTCTTTTTAATCCTCACCACATGCGGCGACCTGGAAACGATTTCGTCGGGTATCACAACAAGCACGCATCCAAAGGCATCCGTTGAGAATACCTCAACTCCATCGTCCTGAACAAAATTTCTTCGGTTTTCAAGCTCAAAACGAGCTTTCTTGGCGCAGAAGTATACAGTTTTTACATCCCTGTTCGTTAAAACCAACTGCTGCATATTCCGTTTCCTCCAAGTTCAGAAGAACTTCTTCAAAACTTTTGCGATAGTGTCATCTCTGAATATTCTTCGAATTACGACGTAAGTAAGCTTGTTTCCCGCACCCGGAATGTAGAGTGGCTTGCCGGCTTCAAAGGTTTTAAGCGCACCGATTACCACATCTCTGGGTTCCATCATCTTGTAATCTGTCCTCATCTTCGCTCGCTCGAAGAACTTTGTGCGGGTCTTACCTGGTGCCACACACAAGACGTGGATATTTTTGTCACGTAGTTCAGCCCAGAGAGCGAGTGAAAAGTTGTAAACGTACGCTTTTGTGGATGCGTATACTGCAAACTTAGGTATCGGGAAAAATCCTGCAACCGAAGCAACGTTGATAATGCCTCCACGGCCGCGATGTAGCATTTCCTTGAGGTAATGATGCGTCAGCTGTGTTAACACCTTCACGTTCAAATCAATGATGTTCGCGTACTCATCCCACTGGTGGGACAGGAATTCTCCGTAAAGACCCAATCCTGCGTTGTTTATTAACAAATCTATTCGGAGGCTACTCGTGTTTTCAAGTACGTAAGAAATATCTTTGACAAGGTCTGCCTGGATGAATATAACCTTTGAGGAGGAAAGGCCATGTATCTCTTCAGCCAATTTACTCAGTGCGAAGATGTCCCTACCAACAAGCACGACGTTTAGATTACGTCGTGCAAGTTCGAGCGCGAATTCCCTACCTATACCTGAGGAAGCCCCTGTCACAAGTGCCCACTTGAGCTCTGAAAGCTTGGGCATAACGCTCCTCCTTTTCTCATGGTTTGCTTGGCAGCAATTCGCAATGAGTTGCTGTGTGAACGTGCAAATCCTTTTAGCTAATCAAATTTGCTTGTCAAGAATATTATACCACCTCGAGAATTGAATAAAGGCGCAGCGTGTGTTAAAATTGTTTGTGTTATAAACTTTGTAAATTTTGCACCAGACAATTTGGTGAACGAGGGGATAGGTCTAAATGTTCAAAAATGTTCTAAAAATTGCGATTCCGGTTTCGGTTGAAAACATCCTCAGTAACACCGGTATATTTTTAATGACGTTAATGTTAACAAAGCTGGGAGAAGTCCCGGTTGCCGTGAACGGCATCGCTGGACAAGCTTCTTTCTTGGTTATACTCTTTCTCTTTGGTCTTAATTCGGGAGGAGGAATATTTTTAGCGCAGTTCTGGGGAAAAAAGGATTACGATGGGATATCAAAAACTACTGGGTTGATGCTGGTTTCCTCACTTTTAATATCAACCGTGTTTTTCGTGCTCACATTCTTCTTTCCAACTTTTTTCGCGAGCATTTTTTCGAAGGACCAATTGGTCATTACAAGCAGTGCTGAGTTCCTAAGAATAATTTCCCTCTCTTATTTTGCCATCAGCCTCGAGGTCGTTTTCCGAACGTTTCTGAGAAGTATTGAGCTTGCGGTAATTCCTATGGAATCGTACATCTTCGGAACAATGTTGCAAGTCGGCTTAGCTTATTTGCTCACGTTCGGACATTTTGGATTCCCAAAACTGGGATACGTTGGAATTGCGTGGGCAACTCTTGTTGGACGATACTTCATACCTGCATACCAGTTACTTCGAATCACGCTTTCAGACTTGAAAATTTCACTTTTCAACTTCGCGATTCCCCGGAGTTTTTTGAAGAGGTTCCTGAACTACGCCGCACCAACAACGCTGAACGAGATCGCCTGGTCGCTTGGAATGACAGTGTATGGTATCGTATTTGGTAGGATGGGAACAAAAGTTTACGCGGCAAGGAATGTGCTTTCGTCCTTCGAAAACTACGTTTGGACGTTCACATTTGGGCTCGTGATAGCCTCGGCTGTTCTCGTTGGTAAAATGATAGGTGAGATGCACTATTCCGAGGCACTTAGCTTCGCAAAGAAGATGCTAAAAGTGAACGTTTTGATTGGAACACTCAGTGCGGGATTGATAATTCTCGTTTACTACTTCTTGCTACCGGGCTTTAAACTCGAGTACGAAACAAAGAGGATGCTTACGTTGGCCATGTGGGTAATGTTCGTCGGCGCTCCGATAAAGGCGTTCAACGGTACGGCAATCGTTGGTGTTTTACGAGCTGGTGGAGATGCGAAATTCGCATTTCTTCTTGAATCTTCAACTTTATGGCTGATAGGTGTTCCACTTGCGTACATTGGGGCGTTCGTTTGGAATTTGGATATGCCCTTAGTCTATGCTTTGACGTTGTCTGATGAGTTGGTTAAATCGATCGTTGCTTATTTCAGGATAAAATCAAACAAATGGATCAGGAACGTGACACTGGAAGAACCGGTGATTGTGAACGAAGCTCTGAGAAGTGTTGAGCACGAGTTGTGAAAACCGGGAATGACTAAGCTTTGGAGGTTGATCTAGTGAGTTTTGTGACTTCCAAAGAAATTTACCGCTCAGTTCAGGATGAGCTGGTCAGGGCAAACACAAAAGCCAGGGAAGAAATCCGATGGTACTTTCAGAGCTATCGAGGACCGTTTTGGAGGGAATTAAACGAGAATTTCTCGGTTGCCGAAGGTGAAAAATTACCGCTGTGTCAGGATACGGGAATCGTTGAGTTTTTCGTGTTCAAAGGCTTTAGAATTCAGCTTGAGGAACCGATAGAAAAAGTACTGAACCAATGCGTTGCGGATGTGTACTCAAACTTTGGTTTTAGAAAGAGCATTGTTTGTGAGCCAATTCTCAAACGTGTAAACACGGGAACAAATACTCCGTCCGTGGTCCATCTGTTTGAAGTCGAGACAGATATGTTGGAGATTTACGTTTTGGTCAAAGGTGGCGGGAGCGAGAATCTCACGAGATTGCTGATGCTTGAACCTAACGCAGAGGTGGACGAAATAATCGCCGCAGTTCAAAGCTCACTGGGAATGGATATCGCAAACGCCTGTCCACCGGTTCACATCGGGGTTGGTCTAGGTGGCACATCGGATTTCGCAATCTTACTCTCTAGACTTGCACTTTTTGATGGTGATTTTAAGTTTTTCCGACCGAATATTGTTGAATACAACGAATTCTCTGAAAAGCTAAGAGAAAAATTGAATTCCTCCAGGGTCGGTATCCAAGCTTTGGGATACGGTGATACGGTTTTGAAGGTTAGGAGTCTTGGCTTTCCAACGCACATTGCCGCGTTGCCGGTTGCAGTAAGTGTTGACTGCTTTCTAAATCGCATTGGAAGGGTGAAAGTTCGATGAACATGACATGCACAGAGAATGTTACGCCACATTTTGCTCACTTACCAAAGCTAAAGGTGGGGGATTATTTAGAATTTGATGGGGAGTTAATCGTGATGCGTGATGCAGCGCAAAACCGGTTACTCGAACTCAAATTGAAAGGACAGGACTTTCCAGTGAACTTAAGAGGAAAGATTGTTTTCTACGCTGGACCAACATTTGCCAACGGAAGGATGATCATCGGACCAACAACCTCAAAGCGAATGGACAAGTACCTGCACATGCTCTTGGAAAACGGTGTAATTGCAACTGTGGGAAAAGGTACGCGTTCCGAACACGCTCGTGAGTTGATCAGGAAATTCAAGGCTCCATACTTTGTTGCACCAAGTGGTTGTGCCGCGTATTTGTCGACATGCGTAGTCAGTTGGGAAGTGTTGACATTCGAGGACCTAGGACCGGAGGCTATCTACAGAGTAGAGGTAAAAAAATTCCCGCTGGTTGTCTACATTGACGCCAGCGGGAACGTCTACAGGCCTTTTGGTGGAGCCGATGGGATTTGAACCCACGGCCTCTACCGTGCGAAGGTAGCGCTCTCCCAGCTGAGCTACGGCCCCACACGTCGGCGAGCTTCACCGTTCAGCGTGAAACATTATATCATACCCATTCAAAAAATCAAGAGATCTGAGGAGGTTATTCAATGCGCAAATACAGGTACGTTAGGAAGAGTAATCGTTACTTATTTTCGTCGATTCTCCTTGTGATGTTTGCCCTAGCATTGTTAATTGGACTTTTGGTTGCAAACAGGTCTGTCGATGTATTCGAACGGACCTATGGAAAGTTCAAGTTACTGACGGTTAAGGAAGTATTTCAGTACGGGCTGAAAACTTACACCATCCAAGTCCCGATTTTTGGGACCCCGCGTCTGATCGGGTTTGACAATTTCAGGAATAGGTACACACTGTACTTCGAGAGTGGAAAGTTAATTGTTGAGATTGGTGGACAAAGGTTGGAAAATCCCGATGAACAATACGCGCGCCTTTACTCGCTGGCTCTCATAAATATCGTTGAAAAGAACGCACCAGTGGAGGTACTTCCCGCTGAGCAACAATTACTATTTGAGTACATTCCAAACGGAAAATTCTCGTACACTAGCGAAAACGATAAAGACTTTGTAGTTTACTCCGGCAAGCGTCGAGATGGCAGGATGGTGGAACTCTGGTTTACAGTTGAAAGAATTCGTGATGCATTCAAGGTGCGTGTTGTAAGAGCTGTACTGGACGAGAAAATTTTACACTACAAGGAGCTTTCTGCCCTGCTTGCTGAAATCTACAAGAAAACTTTCACTGAAGATTTGGTAGAGCTAGTTAAGTCCGCGTACTTGGGGGACATAAAGGATCACACAATAGGAGATTTTGCGCAAAAACTCACCGAGCCAAGATGGTATGTGAAAGATGAAGCCGGTCGACTTGTGGAATTGGTTTTCACCGAAGTGGTCAAGGGATTGAAGGATAAAGAACCGACTACCGCAACAGTAACCATTGGTTTTAAGCTCGAGACCATAGGTGAGGTATCCGTTCAGTACGTTGTTTTAAACAGCGAGGAAATTCCAAAAGAACGAATCGCAAACTATGTAACATACTTCTTTGCAAAACACTTCGACGACTTTAGGGAAAAGGAATCTACCAGAATAGTGAGGTTAATTAAAAACGGAGTGATTCAATCACATGGATTGAAGATAGGTGAACTGGTGGATACGACGTTCAATGGTCAAAACTGGGAGGTTGATTTCAAACCCGAAGGAGTGAGTGTAACTTTGACAGGAACGTTCATCAAAGAAAATGCCCCGGTAAAGATGGTGTTCTTCTACGATGGTAAAACGGCGTTACTGCAAGAAGTGTCGATGCGTAAACAAAATGTCGCCTCAAGGGACTTTCTAGGGGAGGCCTTGGAGTTCTACAAAGAAATAATCGGCCAAAGGGAGAAACAACTCACCGTCGAGGAAGACTACATTCAACGTGTGCAGCAAACCAAACTCGTGAGACTATCACCTTACAGTAACAACAAGGAAGCATTCGAAAAATTTTTAAAGAACGTTACCTGGGTGGCCAAGTCAGAGGATAAATTAGTCACAGTCGCCGGAAGTGGAACTTACGCTGGAAAATTTGTGCGCTTTGAGTTTGATTTTGACGTCTCGAGTGTCACACCGATTCTTAAAGATTTGCGCATTGCCGGTCGAATGGTTGATGATACAGTTGCGGATTATATCGTTGGAAAGATCTTCCTGGTTCCGAACTACGAGTACGGTATCTTAGAGTACGTCAAGAACTACGCACCTGCCATGAAAACACTACGCGAGGTTTTTGCAGATGGAATTTGGGCTGTTGATGTAAAGAACGACCTTGTGAGCCTTCGGATGGAAAATCTCACTGGATTGTTCGTTGTTGAAATCGATGGAAGTGTTCGGTGCGTTCAACTGAACTATAAAGGTCAGAATGTATCCGACAGGCTGAACGAGTTGGTCAGGGCACTTGAGAGCGGGAGGTCGATTTCCGAGTTCTTCTCCATCGAACGCCCTGAGATATCGCAAACACCACAGGTGCCACGCACACAGCGAGCACCACAGTCCCAACAGTTCAAACAACCCCCGCAAAGCGCGCCAACATCAAAAAACGATAACGATAAGCAACAAGAAACCTTTAATACCTCGTCACCTCAGCTGAAAACTCCGGAGTCGGAAAAGAGGAATGGCAAAGAATCCGAGAGCACGAGTATTGAGTACGGGCAATTTTGAGAAAATAAGAACGGGGGAGTAGTGTTCTCATGAATTTATCAACACTGATAATTTCGTTTCTCGTGACCGTCATCTTAACACCGCTTTTTGGAAAGTTGGCTTACAAGTTAAACATCGTTGACAAACCTGACGGTTATCTCAAGCCTCACGAGAAGGTAACACCATACCTTGGTGGACTCGCAATATTCGCGGGTATACTTCTGGCAACTCCGTTCGAATGGATTGTCAAAGTTAGTCTCTTCATGTTGGTCTTGATTGGAACTCTGGATGACATTCGCAATCTTGATCCAAAGGTCCGCCTTGCGGTGGAGTTTTTCGTTGCGTTGTTACTCGTAACAAAGTACACAGGCCTGGGTATATTCACACCTCTTTATATGGTTTTCGTCGTAGCTTTAATTAACGCAGTCAACATGATGGACGGTATGGATGGTGTTTGCGCAACACTCTCGATCGTTTCATCAACTGGTCTGTTATTTACGGTGAGTTCGAATTTTGACAAAAACTTGCTCCTTGCACTCATCGGTGCACTTTCGGCATACCTAATCTACAACTTCCCTCCGGCACGAATATTCATGGGTGACGGAGGTAGTTACCTGGTTGGGGGCATACTCTCAGTCGGTGTTTTGTCTTCTTTCAGGAACAGTTACCAAACGGCGCATTTTAGAACCGCGACTATTATACTCGTTTCCCCCTTCGTGTTTGACCTGGTAGCGGCAATTTTGAGGAGAATTCTTAATGGGCGCTCACCGTTCGTCGGTGATAGGGACCACACCTACAACAAAATATTCTCGAGAGTGAAGAGCAAGCGTAAGACCTTACTTTTGGTTCTTTCGTTGGGTGTCATACAACTTGCCCTTGGTTATGCTGCACTCTCTTCGGCCATTTTCAGTGTAGTGTGTGCCATCGTTTCAGCCCTGATCTACATAGTGTTGATCATGAAATTGGAACTTTTGAAGATTTCGTAAGCACAGATTGTGTGGGGTGGAAAGGTGAGTATGCTCGAAGAACTGATTTGGTACGTGACGATACCTTTAGTTGCTTTATTTGCGCACAGGAGGTACACATACGAATTCAGTACGCCCAAGTACGCCATTCTACTTGTCGGAGTCATGCTGATTTCCATTCTTCTAATGATAAGGTTTTTAAGAAATGGGAAGCTCCGTTTTGTGTTCACCCCGGTGCACCTTGCATGGTTGGGGTTTGCCATCGCTGGTCTTTTGTCAACGTTTAACGTTCTTAAGGATAATCCGAGTTTTTTCAGAATGTCAATTGACATTGCATTGTACACGTTTGTAAATGTCTTGCTATCATTTTACTTTAGTACCGTCGCAAATGACAAGAAAGTTATTACGAGGATGCTTTACGTTTTCATGCTAACAGGATTGGTCGTCGCCGTAAATGCCATCTTGAACTTCTACACAGGATACGACTTGTTCCTTGGGCAGATAGGTGAACCGTTCAAAAGAGCGAGCATCAAGGCAAATATTGGTAACGTTATCTTTGTTTCAAATTATCTGAATATGCTCCTGCCGATCGCACTGTATTTTGTCTTCACACTCGATCTGGAGTTCTTCGGTGCACTTGGCTATCGAGGTATCGCACTTTTTAAGATCTTTTCCCTCGTTTCTGCAGTACTGTACTTCACGGTGATTGTCTTTTCACAAACCCGTTCCGAGTATCTTATATTAATCACAGAGGCATTCTTACTTGTGTTTTTCTATCTTTCAATCAGGACCAAAAAGGAATCACATGCCGAGTATTTAAAGCGGAGAAATGCGCAACTTCTGGAAAAGTTGGTCATTTTGCGAAGAACCTTGATCATCACTTTTGTGGTGTTGGTAACAATCATCGCTGTGCTCTACAATATTCCCTCACCGTTGAACAAGTCTGGTCAATTTTCGATGGTTGACCGCTTCAACGCGATGGCATCGGCATCCGCAAAAGACGAGAGGTTCTTGTCCTGGTTCTCGACACTTTACATTTGGAAAGACCACAAGTTAATGGGTCAGGGTATAGGCACGTATCAGCTTTATGGACTCTACGGTATCGCAAAAATGATCGAAGATAAACCAGAGTACATGTACGGATGGAATAACTTTAAGAGGGCACACAACGATTATTTCCAAGTATTGTCTGAAACTGGTATCATCGGATTTGGTTCTATCCTTACAATGTTAGTTTTGCTAGCGCTGTACGTATTCAAGAACATTAGACTGATAGAGGAAAAAGATGATTCGCTCTTTTTCCTCTTGCTTGTGCTGAGTGGAATTGTTTTTACCATTCAAAGTTTCTTCAGTTTCCCGGCGCATCTCTTGCCAAACGCCCTACTTGCAAACTTTGTTATCAGTACGGGCCTTGGACGATATTTCAACCGCTTGAATCTGCGCGAATCAACGGTAGAAAGAAAACCACTGGCAATTGCCATCGGGATTATACTTTTTGCCATGCTCTGCATATCTTCTTACCTGCGTTGGAGCTTCTTCATCTCGGAGGTATACTTCAAACGCGGAAGTGAAGCGTACGAGTATTTGACCACTTACCGGGAACTTGAAGTAAAATTGCGCAGCTACCTCAAAGAGTTGACGACTTATCAGAAGGAGTTGAAAGACCTAAGTGGCGAGTTCGAAATACTCAAACCTGAGAAGTGGCATGAAGAAATGAAAAAACGTGCTGGTTTTCTCTACAAGTATGAAGATTACGAAACTAAGAGACTTTCTGAAGTTGAAAAATACAGGGAAAAAATAAACCAGCAGTACGAAACAATTCTTTCTCAAATTTCCTCCACGCTTAATAAGATTTCTGAAAGTTATCGTCTGGCGAAAACGTATTTTCTCAAAAGCATCCGTGTGAACCCGTCTTATGGAAGGTCCTTATTCTATCTTGCAGCACTAGCGACGGATGAAGTTAGGATAAGTGAATTACTCAAAGCGATGGACAGTAACGCAATCGAAATCTTGGAACAACGTTTTGATGAACTTCAAAAAGTGGTACACCCTAAGTACAAACATAATGAGCTAAGTTTTCTCGGTTTACGTTTAAAAGAAGCTGGGAATATGCTATTCGATGATTCGGTCAAGAGCGCTTTGGTTCGTGCGCAGTCGATCTTGGATTCCATATCACTTTATGAGACCTCTCTCTTGACGTTTACGGAGCGAAATGCGTTCAAAGGAGTTGCAACGCGTTATCGATTACTGTACAATTACGTCAAGGACCTTTCAGAAAAGCTCGGCGATAACCAAAACTTGCAAAGTGATTTCTCACGGGTGCTTGATAAGTTTGTTCAGGAGTTATGTAAGTGGACGAAGGACACCGTATGGCTAATACCCGGAGGTTGGAATAGGTTTCCAGATTGGAAGAATTTGAATATTGAGGAAGCCTGGAACAACGGGAAGGATATTTACAGATTTCTGGCAAACCAGATTGTCTCAACATTCGATACAAAAGATCATCGCATTTCGCAGTTGTTGTTAGATTTGGCTGGCATTGAAGCAAGAGCGTGTTATTATATGGAACAAAAAGGCGTTTGGGGTGTTCCGGATGGTGTTTTGCCGTACATTTACGCACTCGAGCGTAAAGGAGAGATACTTCCTTCTCACAAAGTTGGGAGTAACGAGAACATACTGAGTTGGTACGAAAAACTTTACAAAATATCCAAGGAAAAGCTTAGCGCGACATTACTGGAAGATCGATTTTCAACTTTGTTAAACAATGTCATCAGAAATTTGGAAATAGCCCTTGAGAAGCTTGAAATTCCGGAAAGACAAAGGTCATCAATCCGCGAAGAGCTGAAAAAATCGCTCAAGGAAGCTTTCAAAGAGTTTGTTAGTTACGACTTTCACACTGTTGTTTCTGAGTATTTAAATATATTACTCCAGACTGACAGGGAGGACTGGCCGTACGTTACGGTAAAAAGTGTTTGGAAAAATATCTCAGCTGTTAACATCGAAAATGTTATCTCTACTCTTGAGAAGTATGCGAAAACGGAAGATGATGAGCTTATCATTAACCAGCTCGTTAAGAACATCTCGAACGACAATTCGATGCTGATAATCGAAAGGTACAGTCTGTTTAAGGTCCTTTATGAAGTTCTTAATGAGCCAGCAAAATAATTTACGTTTCGTAAAAATTCACCTGAAGGTGTGTGGTGAACCGTGCAGAATGGTAAGGGCATCCGTTTTGGGAGTTTTATGAGTACATTATTCGTTGTCGGTGCGTTTTTAGTTGTTCTTGTCCTTCTTTTAAGGACCTTGGGCAACATTGACAGGATACTTACCAAACTTTCACAGTCGCGAGCAATCCTCACTGTCGAACACGTTAGCGTTGAGGGGATTAGGCTGAGGTGTCGAGGGAAATTGGAAATCGTATCAGATGTACCACATCGGGTGGAATTTGTTCAACTTTACCTAACGGACGCTGAAGGAAACCACCTTGCTTCGTGGAATACGAGTGCTTTAAACGGAGATGACTTTGAGATAACGATCGAAAATCCGAAGCTTTTTGGAACAAAAGCATCAAAAGTGAAAGTCCACGGTTTCGTGAAACTGGACTTCAACGTGGGTCGTTACGGCCTGAAGTTAAACCTTCCGGTTTCTTCCGAGGCCGTCATTTCAAAAGGACGCGATTGACAGAACCAAATCCAAGAGGAGGCAATGTCCTGATGAATGCAAAAAATGAAAAATTCGATTTTCGAGAAGAATTTGAACGCATCGTTTCACCAGAGCGAACAAGTTTTGACACATACTTACTCAGGCCCAAGTTTCTCGATGAGTACATCGGACAAGAGAACATAAAGGAGCGGTTGAGGCTTGCAATAAAGGCCGCAAAGATGAGGGGTGAGCAACTTGACCATATTTTGCTTGCGGGACCTCCTGGACTGGGAAAAACAACGTTGGCTGGTGTGATAGCCAACGAAATGAACGCGAATCTTCACGTTACAAGCGGTCCTGTGCTGGAAAAGCAAGGAGATTTAGCTGCAATCCTCACGAATTTGGAACGTGGAGATGTTCTGTTCATTGACGAAATCCACAGAATGAACAGGAACGTAGAAGAAATCCTGTATTCGGCGATGGAAGATTATCAGATTGACATTATGATAGGTAAGGGGCCGGCTGCAAGGTCCATCCGTGTAGAACTTCAGCCGTTCACACTTATCGGTGCAACAACACGCAGTGGGTTACTCACATCTCCCCTCCGCAACAGATTTGGTATGATTCTCGAAATGAGTTTCTATACTGAAGAAGAGCTGAAGTCGATAATCCAAAGAGCAGCCGATGTACTCGGCACAGCTATTGATGAGCACGCTGCACAGTTAATTGCAAAACGGTCGCGAGGAACCCCGAGGATTGCAATAAGATTGTTGAAACGTGTTAGGGATTTGAGCACGATAAAGCGGCAGCAGACTATAGACGTAGAAACGACCGAAGAAGTGATGAAACTGCTTGGTATTGATGAGTACGGTCTTGATGAGATGGACCGAAAATTGCTGCGCATCATTGTGGAAGTGTACAACGGGGGCCCCGTCGGTCTGAAAGCGCTGGCTGCCTCGCTCGGTGTGACGGAAGATACGATCTCGGAAGTTTACGAGCCTTTTCTGGTGCAAAGCGGTTTTATCGCGCGAACAGCAAGAGGTAGGGTAGCAACAGAGAAGACCTACAAGTACTTCGGAATACAGCGTGGATTCGGGGGGTTGTTCGATGGAATACTCGATAGATGATCTGAAAAATAGATTACAGAGGCTTTTGGAAAGCATCGAATACCATGCAAGTAAAGCAGGGCGAAAAACTGATGAAATTAAGCTTGTTGCCGTTTCAAAAACCCATCCAATAGAGGCAATAAAAATCGCATACGAACTTGGGTTGAAACGATTTGGTGAGAATTATGCGCAGGAATTAAGGGAAAAGGTAAATCTAGCAAACCAATTTCAGCTCGATATTGAATGGCACTTCGTTG
>JAUQPP010000040.1 GCA_030550315.1 Thermotogota bacterium
TACCGCCGTGGGGATGACCTGGAGCGGGTACTTGAGTACGCACGTGGGAATGATGGATGCACTGGGATACAGGTATTTAACAGGCAAAGCCATCCTCTCGCATACAATTGGAGGTCTTGTTGCCGGTGTGAGTGCAAATCTACTCTACAGATTGATTGTAGGATAAACGTCTACAAACACTCATTCCCATTCAATCGTTGCCGGAGGCTTGGAGGTTACGTCGTAAACCACGCGATTGACACCTTTCACCTCGTTGACTATGCGTTTGGCTACGTGGTTGAGGAATTCGTGCGGCAGTTTTGCCCAATCGGCCGTCATACCATCCTCGCTTGTGACGGCCCTTAGAGCGACAACGTTCTCGTAAGTTCTATAATCTCCCATAACTCCAACCGTTTTTATAGGTAACAAAACAGCGAACGCTTGCCAAACTTGTTCATACAGCCCCCAAGATTTTAACTCCTGGATGAAGATGTAGTCCACTTCTTGCAGTAAAGCGACAGCTTCCCTGGTTACCGGACCTAAGATTCTTACGGCCAAGCCAGGACCTGGGAACGGATGTCGTTTGAGGATTGAGTCGGGGAGTCCCAACACCTTACCGAGTACGCGTACCTCGTCTTTAAAGAGGTACCTCAACGGTTCAACAATTTCAAACGGTAGATTTTCTGGCAACCCCCCTACATTGTGGTGTGTCTTTATCTTCGCACCAGCCTTTCGTTCAGCTACTTTGCTTTCAATGACATCCGGATACAACGTTCCCTGTGCTAGGTATTTCACGTCACCGTACCGTTCCCTGAGTTTCATCGCCTCTTCGTAGAAGATATCTATAAACGTATGTCCAATTCTCTTCCTTTTCTCCTCAGGATCTTCCACGCCATCCAAAGCTCTGAAGAATCTTTCAGAAGCATCAACATAATGAATCCTAATACCAAGGTCCTCAAAAATTTTAACAACCTCTTCGGGTTCATTCTTGCGCAAAAGGCCAGTGTTCACGAATATGGGGATAAATCTATCCCCAACGGCACGGTGGAGTAGCATCGCCACGACCGATGAATCAACTCCACCTGAAAGTGCCAAGATAACTCGTCCATCACCGATCCGTTCACGAAGTTGGCGGACAAGCTCCTCGGACAAGTCGGACATTGACCAATTCTCTTGAAGCCCAACCACAATTTTGAGGAAATTTTTGAGTATTTCTCGACCGTACTGCGTGTGCACGACCTCCGGATGGAACTGAACACCGTAGTACCTACCATCCAAACTCCTGACAGCTGCAAAGGGAGAGTTCTCACTTCTGGCAATTCCTTCAAAACCATCTGGGAGTTCTTCCACCCTGTCAGAGTGGCTCATCCAAACAGTGAACTCTGCTGGAAGGCCTTCGAATATGCCGCCGCCATCCTCCACGTACAACTTCGCCGGACCAAATTCACGCCTGTCGGATCTTTGGACTCTTCCTCCGAGTTGATGAACAAGTGCTTGGAGTCCGTAGCAAATTCCCAAGACCGGTAATCCACTCTCGAAGACGTAGTCTGGAATCTTTGGAGCACTTTCATCGTAAACACTCGCAGGTCCTCCGGAAAGTATGAACGCGACGGGTTCAAGTTTCCTAACCTCGCACTCGGTGGCATCATACGAAACAAGTTCGGAATAAAAACCGAGTTCACGCACTCGCCTGAGGATGAGTTGTGTGTACTGGGAACCGAAATCCAAAACCACCACTGTCTTTCTCATCTTTCTTCCCCCCACGGCCAATGTTCTCACTTTTCTTCCAAGAAATTATTACCACATTTTCCCCTCTCTTGCAACTGCTATCGTTTTTTAAGAACCACACCAGGTGTATAATCTCTTGTGAGGGTACTTACCTAAAAGCTGGGGGGATAGTGATGGATACACTCAATGATATTGTGTTGATACCTAAGCCAAAAGTTACCGAGTACATGAACAACAAGCTAAGCATTCGAAGAAAGTTAGAGATCGCCAAGATCTTCCTCGATGTTCCAGACCATATCTTCAGCAGCGTGTATTTGGATCGTCTGGACGAATCCTTCCTCAAAATTGGATGGAAAATAGAACGCGGAAAACGCGGTGAAAATTCAGAACTGAACGTGATGATCCGTTTGGATCCTCTTGAAGTTAAGGTCCCTCAGAGTTATCAACTCGTAATTGATGATGGTGTGAGAATAATAGCTCACGACTCGGAAGGAGCACACTACGGACTCCAAACACTTAAGCAGCTCCTTAGACAGGCAAAAGACTTCCTCCCTAAGATTAGAATTCAAGACTCCCCCGATTTCCCAAACCGTGGAGTGATGCTCGATATCAGCAGGGACAAGATCCCGAAGATGGACGTTCTCAAGGAAATCGTTGAGAAGTTATCAGAGATGAAGATCAACCAACTTCAACTCTACATGGAACACACATTCGCTTACAGAAACCATCGCAAAGTGTGGGAAGGTTACTCACCACTTACGCACGAAGAAATTAAAGAACTTGACGAGTTTTGTAGAAGTTACTTCGTCGAACTTGTGCCGAATCAGAATACTTTTGGTCACATGAGTAAATGGTTGATTCACGAGGGATACCGTCACCTGGCCGAAACCCCGGATGGTTTCACCGCACCATGGGGCCAACACTATGAGTTTCCGTTTTCGCTTTCTCCGGTCGTTCCAGAGAGCTTGAGGTTAATCGAGGATATACTGGGCGAGCTTTTACCGTTATTTGCCAGCTCCAAGGTAAACATCGGTTGTGATGAAACCTTTGATCTGTGCTTAGGAAAGTCCAAAGAACTCTGCAAGAAGTGGGGAAAAGGGAGGGTTTACTTAGACTTCCTCCTTAAAATCTACGAAATTGCTAGGAGATACAAAGAAAAAGTCATGTTTTGGGGAGACATCATTGAAAATCACCCTGAGTTGATTAAAGAACTTCCACAGGATATCATTCCCATGATATGGGGTTACGAAGCTGACCATCCGTTTGAGGAAAAGTGTAAACTTTTCAGTTCAACGGGCTTGGAATTTTACGTTTGTCCGGGTACATCAACATGGAATTCGTTCGTTGGACGTAGTGAGAACGCTCTGAAAAACATAAGAAATGCCGTTGAAAATGGTAAAAAGTACTGCGCCTCCGGCGTGCTTGTAACTGACTGGGGCGATAACGGTCATCCACAACACATCGTGTTCTCCTATCTTGGATTTGCCTGGAGTGCCTCTCTTTCCTGGAACTCAATTCGTCCAGGTGTTCAGGATTTCCTACGTGCCCTGAACGTCCATGTGTACGAAACTGAAGATGATGTTGCAACACTGGTCTACGAATACGGTAAATTATCAGATGAAATTTTCTATACGCCTAATGGAACTCCGTACTTTTACGCTCTTCTCTACCCGGATAGAATGAACAAACAAGTCGAACGCTACAACCTTGACGAAGTCCGCAACTTAAAGCAGTTAGTAGAAGAACTTGACTATCGAGCCTCACTAATAAAAAACTGTGACATTCGCGAGCAAATACTCAACAATTCTAGTTTCGTTAAGCTTGGGTTGGATGCGCTCGAAATGCTTAAATTACACAAGGACATTCGCCACATACCTGACGATAAATGGCAAATTTTTGCGAGCAAACTTAAATCACTCTTGATGGGGGATTACAGAAGGGTGTGGATGAAGTACAATAGACCTGGAGGGTTCGATCGGAGTGTACACAAACTTTCTAGAATCCTTAGGGTGTGGGAAGGTGATACTTCCGGACTAATCTTTTAAACCCCAAAGCTCTTGGATTATCAGCAAATCGACGAGGTGAAACCAAAGTGTTATGCGCATAACTGTTATTCGGAAAGTTCGTCGAGCAAAAATTTTCAGCTTAATCCCAATACTTTATCTTCTGCTCACCCTATTAATCCCGTTCGTTCTTAATTTGAAACTCGTTGGCGCTGTGAACTGGAAGGCAATATTCGAGAACTCACACAAAATTCGTTTTACAATCTGGCAGGCTCTCTTATCATCACTGCTCACGATGCTTCTTGGACTTCCTGGTGCGTACCTCGTTGGACGTACACGGATGCATCCGTTAATAAAGAAAAGCTTCAGGATCATGTCCAGTATTCCGTTCGTCTTACCGGGCATTACGATGGCTATTGGCTTTTTTCTGGCTTTTGGAAAAAACGGCCTGTACACTAGGCTTCTGCAAATCTTTGGCTTCTCCGTAAGGATTCTGTACACATTTACTGCCGTACTCTTAGGCCACGTGTTTTACAACTTTCCACTATTCATAAGGATTGTGGGCGAGGCATGGGAGGGTATAGACGGACATATTATCGAATCAGCAAAACTTGATGGCGCCTCTAATTGGCAGATCTTCAAATTTGTCGAACTACCGATATTATTACCGTCCATACTCAGAGCCTTTTTCTTAACCTACGTGTACACGTTCACCAGCTTTTCAGTTGTACTGATTCTCGGTGGAATTAGGTACTCAACCATCGAAGTGGCAATTTACATGTACTCGCGAATCCTGTTTGACTTCAAATCCGCAACAGCGTTGATAATATTCCAGCTTGTTTTCATCGCAACACTGGGTTATCTAACATCAACGAGGTTTAGAACGGAAGAGAGGCATTATCATACTCACTTAGAAAATTTCCCACGTTGGGGTTTCGGATTTTTGGGGCTCGCGTCCGCGCTAATATTCGTGCCACTCGTCTATTCTGGACTTTCTGGATTTGTTGATTTCTTCGGACGCTTTTCGCTAGAAAACTTTAGACTGCTTTTCTCCGAAGATCTGGAGTACTTAGTGGGGGCAAATTTAACACAGATAATCTTCTACACATTACTGATAGCCTCGGGTTCAACGTTTTTAGCTATATCGTTTGGTATGATCGCGGGATACTTTTCAAGCAGAGGCATGAAAATACAGTACGTTGTACTACTTCCAACAGCACTCTCTTCCGTAACCATCGCGTTTTCTTACGTGCTGCTGCAGCTTCCGTCGGTAGTTAAAATCATCGTAGTACATTCGTTGATAAACCTCCCCATTGTTTTTGGGGTACTGGACGCTGGTTGGCGGAAAATACCGCAAAGTCTTTTGGACAGTGCGAAAATTGATGGAGCTGGTATGTTCAAATCACTTTCGAACGTGGTCCTGCCGGTCATGAGTCGTGCCGTTACGACGGCTTTCGTCTACGCGTTCACCATTTCCGTTGGTGAAACTTCCGCAACCCTAACACTTGCCGAACCACCGGTGATGACATTCGCCGTCGCTGTTTTCAGACTCATGAGTTCACGAAATGTGGAGATAGCGATGGCTCTGAACACATTCTATTTTGCCTTCGTGCTGATGTTGTTTGCATTAGTAGAAGCATTCAAAACTGAGGAGTGACATCCTTGATTTTTTGGACGATAATATATTTGACAGCCTGAAACGGGCACGTTATTGAAAGGGGCGTTTAACATGATAGATAGGGTAAACAGGGCCGGACAAATGCAAGGTGTACAGCACATCCAGGAAGCGAAAGGAAAAGAAGCAAAGAAGAGAGAAGAGTTAAGAGACAAGGTAGATAACGAGGCCTTGCTAGTTGAGAGCGGTAAGAAAGTTGCAGAGTATATCTCTATGGCCAAGAATTATCCAGAAATTCGAACCGAGTTGGTCCAAAAACTCAAGGAGGCCATAGAGAACGGTACCTTCAAAGTGGATGTCGACAAGATTGCAAAAAAGCTACTCGGTGAATAAAAAACTAAAGGATTGGCGCGCGAAAGCCGAAAGGGGGCAAACGCGTGGATGCACCTGGAGTTATTGAACAACCTCAAACGGCAGTCCGAGGTTCTTGAAAGTATGATCCAAGCTTTTAAAGGCCTGGAGCGAGCGGTTGTTGCGAAGGACACCCAACTTGTGAGCAAATACGGTGCAAACATTGAAGAACTGAGTTTCGAAATATCGCGTCTTGAGGATGAAAAGGAAGTGATTCTCAAGAAATTAGGCTTTGACACAGTGAAGGACTACATAGAGCATTCAGATAAGCCATTAACGTATGAAGTAGCGTTGAAGCTTGCAGAAATTGTTGAGAAGATAAACGAATTGAGCATTGTTATGCAAAGCATTAGAAACATGTTCGAGTTTCAGATGCAGTACGTCAACTTTTTGAACACCCTCTTGAAGGGAATCGAGTCACCAACTTACGCACCACCGGTGAAAAATTCTAACAATCGATATTATATCCCTTCAGAAAGAACACTTTACGATCGCAACTTCTAAAATTGCAATCTTATCGAAATTGTGAAAACGTTTTAAACCTCTCAGGAGTGATTGTATGCCAGACATAAGCCTCTTTGGTACGTTGAACACCGGGCTTCTGGGAGTCTACGCAAGTAAACTTGCGATGAACGTTGTGGCACACAACATAGCGAATGCCAATACGCCGGGTTTCTCAAGACAGAGGCCCGAATTACTTACTATGCCACCCATACCAACGACATCGCTCACACAACCGGCAATTCCGCTCCAGATAGGTACCGGTGTCTACGTGAGGGACATCAAACGAATACGCGACGAGTTCCTCGATCTGCAGTACCGTCAGGTCAACAACAGGTACAACTACTGGGATGTTATGACCTCCAACCTCCACTTTGTCGAACAACTTGTGGCGGAACCATCCGAAGCTGGTATCAGGTATCTTTTCGATTCCTTCTGGTCTGGTGTAGAGGAGGTCATCACCGATCCAACGAACACCGCCGCGAAGCGTGGACTTGTGAGTAGAGCCGAGGAACTAGTACAACATATGAAAGACCTTTACTATCGTCTTGAGCAACTCCGCGTCGATTTGGATAACGAAATTGCCCAGAGAGCGCTGCAGATAAACGCAATGGTCAAACGATTAGCGGATATAAATGCCAAGGTACGAATAGCGGTGAGCCTGAAGTACTCACCGAACGATTTGCTTGACGAACGCGATAGAATACTCGATGAACTTTCTAATCTTGCAGACATCTATTATTACGAAGATGCAGCTGGCCAGATAACTCTTAGGATCGGCAATCAAATCGTTCTGACCGGTCAAGATGTTGTGGAGTTACGCGCTCTTGAGCGACCCTTTGGAAAAGGCTTCAAGGAACTGTTCGCTGGAAACTCGAAAGTAGTTGTTAACGATGGTAGATTGAAGGCGCTGTTCGATTTGAGGGATAACGTGCTTGTTAAATATATGAACCGCCTTGACGAATTTGCACTTTCCTTGAGCGATGAATTTAACCTCGTACATCAAGACGGCTTCAACGGTGACGGAAGCGTCACGGGGTTGAGGTTTTTCAACGATATCTCCGCCGACAGGATACAAGACTCCGTACTCTACCGTTTGGCCGGAGCAAAGCGCGTTGAAAATGGTCCGATAAACTTTATTTCTGGAATGTCCGACAGAAGAGATTTCGCGGACATACTCACCAAACCGTTCATCGAGAAAGGCTCTATCGTTTTCTTCAACGGCACAGACAAGGTTTTCAGCGCGCGGGTTAATCCTTACGACAAGGTAGAAGACTTCCAGACTGCGTTGAGTGCTATATCGGACAGATGGTTCGATTTGAAAATCGGCGCACACGGTGATGGGGGCTACAGATTGTACTTCGAATCGAGTCAAAACCTGAGGCATACACTGGCACTTGATTTCAACGGCAATATGTTCAACACGATGGGTTTTACTACACGAAACGTTGATGTTTTTGTGGTGAACGAATCGGATTTCAAAGTGAAAGCGGGAAACTATAAGATCGCCATTAATGGTAAAGAGGCAATTATTTCGGTCACAAACTCAACAACGCTCAACGACTTGGCTAACCAGTTAAACGCGGAATTCGGGACCGAGGTCGTCGCTTACTTTCACGATGGAAAGCTCCTCATCTTACCGACACTGAAGAATAACTTTAACGTGAAACAGGTAAAAATCTCCGACCCTGACGGACTCTTTACACAGGCAAACATCCATCTGGAGACCTACAAAGCACTAGATACCGGTATTGAAACCCTCGAAAATATCCTTAAGAGAAGTCAAGCATTTTCCATAAGAATCGGAGCCACAGAAATTAGAGTTGACCCAACGAAGATGACGCTGAGGGATCTTGCCCAAAAAATAAACGAGGCGAACACCGGTATTTTAGCCGAAGTCACACCTCATAGCAAGTTCGTTATCCGTAGTTCAAGGTCACTAGGATTCGAGCTCAAGAAGGTCATCCAAGGTCCCGAGGCTCTCTGGAGTGCTCTAGGGTTCATCGATCCAGACAGTGACCATTCAAACGACTGGGATGAAGGGTTCGTCTTTCTAAATCCCTATGAAAAACCACAAGATCAACGCATGAGATACATTAAAGCGGACACACTCTTCATTGACAAGCGCCTCCCGATGGAGCCTTACAGATTTGTCGAGAAACTGAGCGTGAACTCAACGATAAGAAACAATCCTGAAACTCTCGCGGTGGATATCGGTTACACTGAAGAGAATCCAAACTGGGACGCAAAAGTTTTCAAACCTTCGGGGCGTGCAAACACCAAGATTGTTGAGTATCTATCAGCTTTAAAGCATAAAAAGCTTTTGAACGACGGGCTGGAGTCTTTCAACGAGTATCTCGGAAGTGTCGTTGCGGAGCTCGGAGTTGAGGGGGAAACCGCGATGAAGATAAAAAGTAATACCGACTTGATGAAAAAGGAAATTGACGGTGAACGTGAAAGGGTGAAAGGTGTGTCATTAGACGAAGAAATGGCCAACATGATAAAGTACCAGCACGCGTTCAACGCTGCCGCTCGCGTTATGACCGCCGTCGATGAAATGATCGGTCGCGTGATTGACCGACTCGGCGTGGTTGGAAGATAAAGTCAAGTCCAATAAACTGAACGAGGAGGAAAAATATGCGTATCACGAACAATATGATTAACGAACGGACACTATTTAACATACAACAATCCCTTTACAGGATCGCCAGGCTCCATGATAAACTCTCGTCCGGTAAGGAAGTTCAATACCCCAGCGATGATGCGGTTATTGCAACACGTGCATCAAACATTTCGAGTCGCCTCAGGGAACTTGAGCAATTCAAGCGGAACGTTGACCACATCCACAACTTCATACAGTCTTACGACACCACGCTCCAAGAACTTTCCGAGCTTTACCACCGTGTGCGCGAACTCATGGTACGCGGTGCCAACGGAACGAACACCGTTGATGAAAGGAACGCAATAGCAGCCGAGTTGAGGGCATTGAAGGAACACCTTATAGAGGTTGCCAACACGCGGGTTGGTGACGAATTCATATTCGGTGGTGCACGTTCGGAGTTAAAACCGGTTGACGAGGATGGTAATATCCTCACGCCAATTGAGGCGAATGTGCGAAGACGAGCAAATGCCCTGGGCTACAGCATAACGTACGGTCTAACCGTTTACGATGTCTTCGTTCTTGAGAACGGCAAGAGTGTTTTCTCAACGATAGATGACGCCATCACTGCCTTACATCAGGGTGACGAACGGAAACTATCAGAGATATCTCTGAAAGAAATTTCCGTACTCGAAAAATCCGTTATGGAGCATTTTGCAACAATCGGTTCAACAGCACGAATGGTTGAAATGGTTTCCTCCAGGCTCGAGGATCTTAAACTGTTTAACACAGAATACTTATCAAAGGAACAGGATGCGGATTTAACGAAAGTCTTAACAAGCCTTTCGATGCAACAGTCGGTACTTGAAGCGGCACTAAAATCGGCCGCGATGGCCATCCAGAAGACACTTGTCGATTTCGTGGGAGGATAATCGCGAGCGTGGAATATGTGGAGTGAAATCTTCACTACTGAGATAATCAGAGGCATCAAAACGCTCGATACCGCTTGCCATCGGCCGACACACGCGTCGGCTTTTTTAGTTTGGTATGCAAAACCTACAAGGAATGTAAAGAACGTTGTTGAGCTCGGAAGCGGAACAGGGATCGTTGCACTCGCAATGGCGAAATTGTACGATGTACGTGTGGATGGTATCGAAATTCAGTCGCACTTGTGCGAGCTTGCAAAGGAAGGAGCAGTTTTAAATAATGTTTCGGAACGTGTGAACTTCCACAACATCGACATTCGAGAAGTGAGAAGATATTTTGCGCCAGAAATGTACGACATGGTTGTCTCGAACCTACCATTTCACATCGGTAAGGAGAGTCCATATGAAGAGAAAAAAATCTCAAAAAACACGACG
Source organism: Thermotogota bacterium (assembly GCA_030550315.1). Taxonomy (GTDB): domain Bacteria; phylum Thermotogota; class Thermotogae; order Thermotogales; family Fervidobacteriaceae; genus Fervidobacterium_A. The sequence continues at coordinate 10,198 of JAUQPP010000040.1, forward strand.
TTTGAGTTAATCAATGCATTCATAGAAGCCACCACTTATTTGCTTAGGAACAGAGGCACGTTTGTTTTCGTGTGTTCACCAAAAGTTATGGTATACATAATTGAACAACTGGCACGGAAAAAACTAATCGTTCAAAAGCTCGGTATTCTCTACGGAGCGCCAGGGAAGAATCCCAAGATTGTTGCACTGAGAGGTAAGAAAAATGGTGGCTACGAGCTTGTAATAACGTCACATTTTGCAAACTTGTGATTCACATTGCGTGGGGGGATGAACGTGGTAGAACGTTACGCACTTGAACCTTTAAAGAGTTTGTGGACACTAAAGGCTCAGTACGAACGCTGGCTCGAGGTAGAACTTGCCGTTGTTGAAACCTACGAAGAGTTCGGAATCGCTCCGAAGGGAACAACCGAAAAAATAAGGGCAAATGCGCGAATAGACTTGGACGATATCCTCCAAACGGAAGCAGTTGTCGACCACGACGTTATCGCTTTCGTTAAGTCGGTCACCAAAAACATGGGAGACGAAGCGCGTTTCTTCCACTATGGTTTAACCTCATCCGATGTGGTTGATACCGCGACGAGCTTGGCATTGAAAAGAGCCACCGAAGAAATACTGCGATCCTGCAAAAATTTGGCAAACGCACTTTACGAAAAAGCCTTACGATATAAGAACCTTCCAACAATTGGCAGAACACACGGTGTACACGCTGAACCAACGTCGTTTGGTTTAAAATTTCTCTCGTGGTACGCGGAACTACTTCGCAACATCGAACGACTCGAGAGGACCAAGGAAGAAATCTCCGTTGGAAAACTCAGTGGGGCCGTCGGTAACTATGCAAACATCGAACCAAAAATCGAACGCAGGGCTTTAGAAAAACTCGGTCTTAAACCAACACCCGTGGCAACACAAGTTATTCCACGCGATTACATAGCTCATCTACTCTCGATTTTTGCACTGATAGCGGGGCTGATCGAGCGAATCGTCATCGAAATTCGACACCTTCAACGCACCGAAGTTTTGGAAGCGATGGAACCGTTCAAGGAAGGACAGCGCGGCTCTTCCGCAATGCCACACAAGAAAAACCCGATTCTTTGCGAACGTTTAACGGGGATGGCACGCTTAATGAGGAGTTACGTACAGGTCGCGTTCGAAAACATGGCATTGTGGCACGAGCGTGATATTTCGCATTCTTCAGCTGAAAGGTACATACTTCCCGATGCAACGATGACAATATACTACATGCTTGAAAAAGCTCGGTACCTGATTGAAAATTTGAGGGTTTTTGAAGAAAGGATACGGAACAATCTTGATTTAACGAAAGGTCTAATTTATTCTCAACGTATATTGCTGGCACTCGTTGATAAGGGCCTACCCAGGGAGGAGGCTTATACGTTGATCCAATCGATAGCACTCAAATGTTGGGAAAGCGGAGAACCATTTAAAGAACAGGTCATGAAAAACGATAGAGTAAGAAGTGTCTTGTCTGCAAATGAATTAGATTCACTCTTTGAACCAAGTTATTATCTCAGGAACGTTGATGCTATTTATAAGCGCTTCGAGGAGCAATAAAGAAATAAAAGGGCGGCCGTTTGACCGCCCTCATTCCTGTTCCATAAATCAGATTAGAACTCTCCAGAAGTTGCCTCTTCACCAGCTTCTCCTGTTGTATCCGTCGTTTCTGTAGCTTCAATTGGCGTTTCCTCTGGTAATTCTTCTGTTGTTGTTTCCTCAACGGTCGGTTCTTCCGTTGTCACTTCTTCCGTCGTTGTCGTTTCTTCCGACGTTACCGTGCTCTCTTCCGTTGTTGCGGCAGCTTCCTTACTCTTGTTAGCTGCAACCGCCCAAATAATCGCAACAACGATAATTGCGATGACTATAAGCGTCACCGTCAAACCTTTTTTAGATGCCATAGCTCCAACCTCCCTTTTGATATGATGTGCTCCAAAGTGTTCGTGAATATTATATCATCCGAAATGTTACTTTCAATGACCCGTGGATGGACCATTTTTGAAAATTGTATGTTACACACAAGTTACTGCACCAAATTATGCTGATTGTATCGAGTCCACAGAGATTACCGAAGGAATTAAAAGACTTCGTTGAGGTTGTAAAATAAGGGTTTTTCGTAAAAATGTGGGGGATACACCTTACACTCTTTGCACTCGAAAAGGAGGAAAAGTGAGCTAAATTGCGCATAATACCGCATATGTTTGCATTCGCGTCAATACAAGCAATAGCATGCAATAGATTTCCTTATCTCAGGCCGTACGATTTAAAGAACGTTTGGAAAAAGGCGTAAGAAAAGTTTAAAATATCATTGCTGAGGTAATACATCTGGAATACAAAGCAAAGGGAGGTATGACCATGCGAATCGTGGTTTGGGGTTTCGGAGCGATGGGAAGAGGTATCGCAAAGAACATTATGGAAAGTAAATTTATGAAATTGGTCGGTGCTATAGACAAAAGACCTGATTACATCGGCAGGGATGCTGGTGAACTTTTGGGAATTGGGACATACGGTACACGCGTTCGCGATTCCATCGATGTGATTGAAGAAACGAACCCGGATGTTGTCATTATTGCAACAAACTCGTTTGTGAAAGACGTACTTCCACAAATCGAGTACGCCGTGAAAAACCACGCGAACGTAATCACAATTGCAGAAGAAATGGCCTTTCCGTTTGATTCACACCCCGAAGAATCTCTCTACTTGGACAGTCTCGCAAAGAGGTACGGTGTGACCATACTTGGAACCGGAGTTAACCCCGGATTCGTGCTCGATACGCTCATCATCTCGCTCACAGGTGTCTGTAGCAAGGTGGAGAAAATCGTGGCTAAACGCATCAACGACCTTTCACCTTTTGGCAAAACCGTTATGGAAACACAGGGAGTTGGTACAACTCCCGAAGAGTTTGAGGAAGGACTCAAGAAAGGTACGATCGTTGGGCACATCGGATTTCCGCAAAGTATCATGATGATAGCACGCGCGCTCGGCTGGAACATTACACGCATTGAAGAAGATAGAAAACCTATCATCTCGAACGTTTACAGGGAAACGCCCGTTGTTAAGGTCCAACCTGGTATGGTTGCCGGATGTAACCATTCGGCCAAGGCTTATATCGGTGATAAATGCGTGATTGAACTCTACCATCCACAACAGATACATCCACACCTTGAAGGTGTTGAAACGGGTGATTACATAGAGATATTCGGGGATATCCACATAAGCCTCTCGATAAAGCCGGAGATTCCGGGTGGAAAAGCTACCATTGCAATCGCAACGAACATGATACCCATCGTCATCGGTGCGCAACCTGGTTTAAAGTGTATGGCGGATTTGCCAGTGCCACGCAACATACTCAGCAGTATCATCGGTTAAAATTTCACCTGAAACTTTCGAGGTGACAAACATGTTGGCTAAAAAGGGCGACTGGGTGCAAATTGAACTGACGATACTGACACCAGAACAACGCGCACCTCAAATTCCCGAAGACACAAAAAAGGTACCGCTAAAAGCTCGGCTGAAAGGGTTCCTCGTTGACGAAGTTGCATCGCTCGGTGCTGTCGTCACGGTGAGGACACCAAGCGGAAGACTCGTAACCGGTACACTGGTCTCGGTCAACCCCAAGTATGAACACGACTTTGGGGAGCCCGTTCCGGAGTTGATAACAATTGGCTTGGAACTTCGCCAAATTCTCGAGGAAACTGCAGAGGAAAAGAACCTGGGTGGTGAGATGTGATGAGAGACCTATCCTACAGCGCAGTTATGGCAAGACGTGCTGAGATAATGAGGAAGGCTGTGGGTATCGATTACGAAAAATTCATCATCGATGGTTTTGCGTTCGATTACGAGGGAATGATGAAGGAAGTTGGTTATTCCATCGAAGAAGTGAGAAAAATTCAAGCAGAGACGTGCGTGGGAAACACCCCACTGGTTGAGTTGAAAAACATAAACAAGCTCATCAGAAAAATCGCTCCCAAAGGCAAGGGAGCTCGAATATTCCTAAAAGACGAGGCGACAAATCCATCCGGAAGTTTCAAAGACCGCAGAGCAGCTGTGAGTGTTTACCATGCACAGAAACTTGGTTATAAAGGTGTCATCGCTGCAACGAGTGGAAACTACGGAGCAGCAGTCGCATCTCAAGCAGCCAAGCGCGGACTAAAATGCATCATCGTTCAAGAATGCTACGATAGCCACTGGCGTGGACAACCTGAAATTTTGGAAAAGGGACGTGCGTGCGAAGCCTACGGTGCTGAAGTTGTGCAACTCACGGTTGGGCCCGAACTGTTCTATTATACACTTGTACTTCTCGAAGAAACAGGATATTTCAACGCATCACTCTATTCACCGTACGCGATCGCGGGTATAGAAACACTGGGATACGAGATCGCCGAGCAGATGTTAAAACTCACCGGTAGGTTCCCGGATGCGGTTGTCGTTACGCACGCTGGAGGTGGACTGATAACCGG
>JAUQPP010000105.1 GCA_030550315.1 Thermotogota bacterium
GAAGATAAGAAATAACTATGCCGTAATTTGTCATTGGTATGCCAAGACGCTTGAACATTCGAACGCGTCGCATAATTTGGGTTCTTGTACTTACACACCCTCCACAATGGATGACCAACTTCGCGTCGGCCACCTCTTCGTACTCGGGCATTTCCACACCAGCCCAGACTTTGAAGTTCAGGTTCACACCTGTGTGTTTCGTTAGCCAATTTGGAATTTTAACACGTCCGATATCTTCAGAAAGTGGCCTGTGTGTGCACCCCTCCATGATTAGTACCGTATCACCATTCCTAAGTTCCTCTATTGTTGTTACGCTTTCCACAAAGTAATCGATATCACCACGATAACGTGCCTCCAGAATGGAGAACGTTGTTAAGTACACGTCCTCTGGGACCTGTGGAGCAACTTTCATAATCGCTTGCGAATCGGTGACAACGAGTACCGGTTTCACATTGAGTTTTGAAATTGCTTCCCAAACTTGATGTTCCTTGACAACGTACGCAAAGGCCTGCCTGTCAATTACTTCACGTATTGCGTGAACCTGTGGCATTATGAGACGACCTTTCGGTGCCCCAGAATCTATAGGAACCACGAGAATGACCGTGTCACCAAAACTCACGAAATCCGGAATGAACGGAATTTCGACATCCTCAGGCAATATACGACTTAGCAACTCCGGAATCTTTTCAAAACCTTCCCTTCTAACAGAACTCACGATAGCTACTTCCACTCCAAACTCAGAGCGGTAACGCTCAGCAAGGTGAAAAGCCCGAGTTCCGAGAGTGTCGGCCTTATTTACAGCTACAATATACGGAATTTCAAGCTTTCTGAAAAGCTCATCGATACGCCTTTCGTATTCACCGGGTTCATCATCCACCACAAGAATTCCTGCGTCAGATTTATAGAAGGATTTTATCGCTTTCCGTTTACGCTTTTCTCCAAGTTCTCCCACATCGTCAAGTCCGGGGGTATCGATGAGTGTAACTGGTCCCAATGGGTGAAGTTCCATTGCTTTGTGAACTGGATCCGTCGTAGTCCCAGGAGTATCGCTGACGATGGAGATATCCTGCCCAATGAGTGCGTTCATGAACGAAGATTTTCCCACGTTCCTTCGACCTACAATCGAAATGAATTTTCTAAACCCACTCGTAGGGAGCATCTTCCCACTCCTTGTCAAGCTTCGAGTTTAGAAATTCACAAAGAAAAACTTTTCATCCGGAACTTTTGGAAGTCCTTCCGGGTAAAGCTCATTAAGCTTCTTCAAGTAATGAAGAACCTCGTCTTTGCAATCCTTTACGGAAAGATAGTTGTACTGGCTTCTTTGCAGGGAGGTCTTCAACACCGAAGCCGGTATACCGAGCTGTTTACTCGTAATTTCAACAGCCTTGTCAAGATTTTGGTACGACCAGTTCAGCGATTTTACAAAAGATTTTTCAAAGAGTCGAACCGTTCCAGAATAATCGGCTAGCTTTCCTGTAACGAATAACCCCGTAATCGGTATGCCATACTTGGTGCCGCTCATCCTGTTCCATTCCTCTTGAAGGTCTAGAATTATCTTTCCTTTCGAGAGCATCATTGTAACAAAGGGTTCTGGAACAGCCGCAAGCTTTATCTTGCCGGAGTTGAAAAGTGAGACAATTTCCTGAGGTTGCGCGTAAGCGAAACGTACAGCTTTGTCTGGTTCAAGTCCATTCTTCACCAACAAGAATCTGAGTACCACGTCGGCCGTTTGACCACGCGCGTGCGCTGTGTAGATCTGCTCTCCATTGAAGCTCTGGTATCCTTTAAACTCGAAATCCGGTTGAGCGACAACATAAAAAAGTCGCCAGCTGTAGACACCAACTAATCTCACATCAACACCTTTGGTGTAAAGATTAGCACCGAATGTCACCGGTAATGCGGCGAAATTCACCTTTTTTGAAACGATGTAAGCAGTAGCTTCGTCAAGAGTTCTCCAAAGCTTTATATCCAACGCCATCTCGGTTTTGACTTCACTAGACAAAAGTCCTGCTATTGGAAAGAGCGTTGGACCAAATGGGTTGATAAACACCACAGCATGCATCAAAACCGCAAGTAATATAACAGTCAAAACGAGTAACCTTTTCATACCCAGCCACCTCCACATATCCGTTTATTCCTCTGAAACCTGTCCGGAGTACGTTTTGCAGATTACAGAAGGTTTGTGATATCAGCAAGTATAAGTCGCTCTAATTTTGTAAAGCGCGGTTCGAAGATATCTTTTGGAACGTTTGTTACATCGTATTCCTTACAAACTACGCACGGCTTGTCAGTAAGCAGAATAATCCTGTCGGCAAGGAGCATGGCTTCCCTGATATCGTGGGTAACAAGGACCATCGAAAAGCCTACCTCTTCACGGCGTTTGTTGACGTCTTGGATTATCGAAAGCTTCGTTTGAAGATCCAAAGAAGAGAATGGTTCATCCATCAGTATCAAGTCAGGTTCCACCAAGAAAGCACGTGCCAGGTTAACTCGTTGTCGCATGCCACCACTCAATTTTGAGGGTTTGTATTCTTCAAAACCTCTGAGTCTGAGTACGTTCAAAACCTCTCTGATTTTTTCA
>JAUQPP010000007.1 GCA_030550315.1 Thermotogota bacterium
AAAGGTTACTCACCACACGTACTTCTCTTCAACCGATATACGAACTATCCATACCAAATACGGATGCAAGACTTGGGATAGAAAAGTTGTTGTTTAGTACGGAGCAAAAGATAGACTTGGCGACAGTGACAAGTAAAGTGAACGCCTTGGCGTATGCGATAGAGGCGAGGGATATACAAGAGATGGTGGAAGTGATAAATAGTATCTATGCGAGGGTGAGCTGGAGGGCGAGGAAGCAGATAGAGAGGAGCGGGAAAGAAGATAGGTTAACTCATCTTGAGGTGTTTTATCAAAGCATAATGGTGAGTTTGTTTGAGTCTACGGGAGTGAATGTGGAGAGTGAGGAAGAGAGTGCAAAAGGAAGGGCGGATGTGGTGGTTAAGTACAACGGGGTGGTGTACGTAATTGAGCTGAAGGTAGACAGGAGTGCGCAAGAAGCGCTTGAGCAGATAAAGGCAAAGGGATATCATGAACCGTACAAGGGGAAAGAAGTGTATTTGATTGGAATGAACATTTCGAGTAAGACGGGAAAGATAGAGGAGTTTGTGTATGAAAAGATTTAGTTTTTAAACATTCGTGGGTTAGTAAAAGGAAAGAGGGAGCGTATCTTCTTTTGCAACCGAGAAGACTTGGGAAGAATTTGGAGGTGAGTGTTTAACTGATAAGAGGCTGGGAGTGAACACAAAGGAATTTGCCCGGGTAGGTAGGGGAAAAAGAGGTGTCATGAAGAAGCTACAAGACGAAATGAAATCAATTAGGCACTGACCGTTGAAGACAAAACACTTTTGTTTAAATCTTTCAATTATACCAAAGTTTGCTTGTGGTACGTTTATTTTTTTCAAAACTTTAGTTAGGTGTTGTTAGGAAAACGTGCTAAATCGTGCTACTTTGCTGACGAATATTTATCATATGGTCTTGTACACGCCGTACCTTGTTCTTTTCGGACTTAGCAAAAGATATCATTTTGTCCTTCACCGATATCCATGTCGTTGATGTTAATCTATATCCTTACTTAGGAACCTTTCTTGAGTGGCAAGGATTATTTCTGAAAGATTCGGGAAAGCGGAAGTTTAGGCATCTAAATCACGAATTTCAATGTCTAGAAAGGTGAAACTCAATTATGTCGAGCCAAGCTTGGATGTTTAGTGTGCCTTTGCTTGTTATTCGGAGAAAGGTTGCAAGATAGTTATTTTTGAGTTTAGAAAAAGTTCGTGATATCATAAGTACGACAGATATTAACACTTACTGTTGACACTGAATGGGGGCAGATTTCATGGAGCGTCGTTATCAAATATTGGAAATGCTCAAGAAGTCAAAGAGACCGATTAAGGGAAAGGAGCTGGCTGAATTTTTTGGTGTTACAAGACAAGTGATAGTGTCCGATATTGCGCAGCTGCGTGAGGAAGGATACAATGTTGTTTCCACGCGAGATGGTTACATGCTCGACACTGGTGAACATGTGCGAAGAATTGTTGCGGTAAAACATACCGCGGAGGAGATTTACGAAGAACTAAGGACTATAGTCGAGAACGGTGGTAAGGTTATCGACGTTATTGTCGAGCACCCTATCTACGGTGAGATCATCGGAAGAATCGATGTGGAATCGATCGATGATGTTGAGAAATTTGTTTCGGCACTTGTTGCTTCCAATACAAAGCCACTCCTTGAAATCTCGGGCGGTGTGCATCTGCACACAATCGAAGCCCCGGATGAACAAACGATGGAAAGGATTCTTGAGGCGATAAAGAAGTACAGAATCAACAAGTGAACAACACTCGGAGGGTTCTTTCGCCTTTTCATGGAATGTTAATTTTAGTGGGGGATCCACGTAAAAATCAAGCGAGGATAGGAGGGAAGGTTTGTGAAAAACTTCGGAAAGTTGGTCTTTGGATTAATGGTTGTGGTAGTGACTTTAAGTTCATCGCTTTTTGCGTTCAAGGCGATCATGGTTACCGACACAGGAGGTTTGGGTGATAAATCTTTTAACGACGGCACGTGGGCAGGAATCAAGAAGGCAGCTTCAGAACTGAAAATCGAAGCAAAAGTGATAGTTTCAAACGAACAGACAGACTACATTCCGAACCTTTCGAAAGCTGCCGAGGAGGTCATGAAGGAAAAAGACGGGGGTATTGTCTTTGCTGTGGGGTTCCTTCTAAAAGATGCACTCGAGAAAGTTGCTCGGCAATATCCGTCTGTTTACTTTGGGGCGATAGATTTCACATTGGACCAGCCGTTGCCTAACGTTGTGGGGTTCCTTTTCAAAGAGCATGAAGGTACGTTCTTTGTAGGGTATGTTGCAGCTGCGATGACGTTAACGGGAAATGTCGGGTTCATCGGTGGAATGCGAATCCCCCCGGTTGAGCGCTACAGGATAGGATACGAAGCCGGTGTGAAGGCTTATTCTCAGCTGAGGGGTAAAAAGGTTAAGGTAGTTGTTGGGTATACCAATGAATTTTCGGATCCTAAAAAGGGTAAAGAATTGGCACTTTCGCAGTATTCACAAGGGGTGGATGTAATTCTTGCGGCGGCAGGTGCGTCAGGTTTGGGTATTTTTGAAGCTGCGAAGGAACGATCGGAAGCAGTTGCTGGTAAGGGATTTGAGAATATCAAGAAGGCTGCACTTGCCGGAAAAAGACTATTTTACGCTATAGGTGGAGATATGGATCAGGATTACATCGTTCCGGGTCTCATTTTAACAAGCGCACTCAAGAGAGTTGATGTTGCGAGTTATTTAGGAGTAAAGTGGGCTTATTCGGGTGAGTTCAAGGGTGGTACTGTTTTCCTTGGATTAAAAGAAGACGCAGTTGGGTGGTCCGAGATGAAGTATACGAAAGACGTAGTTCTCTCTCGAGCTCCGTGGCTGCTTGATGATATGAACTACTTAAAAGAGTTGATAATATCGGGAAAGATTGTGATTCCCGATAATGACAACGACTTGAAGATTTTTAACGTAAGCTCGGTAAAGTTGCCGAAATAGTTTCGGAAAGTAGAGTTCTTGCAAGGCGTGGATCCCCCAGTTAATTTGCTTTATTTCTCCTTCCCTTAACAGGAGGTGATGTGTGTGAAGGCACTTATGATTATTGATCTTCAGAACGACTTTGCCAAACCGGGTGGAGCGTTGTATTTCAACGGCGCTGAACGCGTTATTGAACCTATTTTGGAGCTTGTGAAAAAATTCAAGGATGAAGGATTGCCAATAATTTACACAAGAGATTACCACCAAGAAAACGACTACGAGTTCAAAATTTGGGGGACACACTGTGTTGGTGGTACGTACGGTAGCGAGATCGTTGACGAGCTCAAGGAAGCGTTGAATGGATACAAAAAGGTGTACGAAATCAAAAAGACGCGTTATTCAGCATTTTACGGAACGAACTTAGAAGAAGTTCTGAGAGAGCTTGGAGTTACCGAGGTACATGTGAGTGGATTGGTGACGCATATATGTGTGCTTTTCACGGTCGAGGAGCTCAGGAATCGGGGAATTGAAACAGTTGTGCACGTAAAGGCGGTGGACAGTTTTGATAAGTCGATGCACGAGTTTGCTCTTAAGGAGATGAAGGATGTTTTACTTGCAAAGCTTGAGGAGTGAATTTTCAATTTTTCCGTTGGCCAGTTTGCGCTGGCCTTTTTTTCATTTCATTAATGTTCGTAAGGTTTAATCTTAGCTTAACTTGTGCGGTGGTCTAACGCGGTACAAACGTTATACAACATCTTTTGAATATACAACTTTTTCAAGCACTTTTTTCGCTTTCCATATCCCAGAGTTCGAAAGATGTTCGGTAGCAGTTTTTGGAGAGTGAAAGAAATGGCCAAAAAGGCTTGACCGCCAGGTTCCTGGAGATAGGTAGACTATATTCGGAGAGCGAAAAGAAAGGATGAGTTTTGTGAGAGAAAGTTCAAATATTGTTAGTTTTGAAGTTTTTGGTTTGAGTACGGAAATACTTGAAGCAATAAAGAAAAATGGATATGAAAAGCCTACAGAAATTCAAAGTTTGGTTATTCAGCACGCATTTGAAGGTAACAAAGATATCATAGTTCAGGCGAAGATGGGTACTGGAAAAACCGCTGCGTTCGGTATTCCCATCTTGAAGAAACTCTTTACGGCTGGGAAGCAATACGTTCGAAAAGCCAAAGCGTTGATACTCACACCAACAAGAAAATTGGCGTTGCAGATAGCAGATGAACTCAACTCACTCAAAGGTAGGAAGAACTTGAAAATCACGGCAATTTACACAAGCCAGTCTTATGAGAGACAATTTGATGATCTGAAAAAAGGTGTTGATATTGTAGTCGGACTCAAATACTTGTGACTATCGATATTGCAAAGCGTGGTATCGATATCGACGGCCTTACACACGTGGTGAACTTTTCTGCTCTATGAGATCCGGAGCATCATGTGCACCGTGTTGGGCGTACCAGTAGAGCGGGGGAGAAGGGTACAGTAATTACGTTTGTTTCGAAAGAAGAACATCTCCACTTTTTGAGCTTGAAAAGATTTTCCAAAGCACGGATCATTAGGGAGGAATTCCGCAGATAGAGGAGATTTACCGCAGGCATTTTGAGGCACTTATAGTCCAACTTAAGCATTCACCAAGAGTTGAGAGTGCCTTACTACTAACGTTTGCTGAACGGTTGATGGAAAAAATTTGGAGATATCGGTGCTGTGGAAATGTTATTGAACGAGGTGATGCGTAACAAGGTGGATAAGAACAAATACGATGAAATAAATAGCTTCGATTTTTTAAAGCAGGCTGATGAACGGGTCAGACTCTTCATGGCCCTGGGTAGTAGCGATAGTTTGGATGCGAAGAAACTAGTTGCTTTTATAGAAGAAAAGACGGGTGTAGAAGCTTCGAATGTGACGAATGTACGTGTTTTTGAAAGGTTTTCTTTTTTCGACGTTGCAAGGTTCGAAGGTGAATTGAAAATCAAAGAATTGAAGAGATCAAAGGCAAAACCAAGAAAAAACTTGTTGATTTTGCAAAAGCGCCGGCGGAACGTTCTAGGGACTGTTCTGGTAGTGGCAAGGAATACATGCGTAAGGATTCTGAGAAGCCTGCTGTCGATGGTAATATAGATAATGTAGGCCAAAGCATGGAGGCATTATGAAGAAGTCAAAGGACAGGTGCAGGAGGGAACGCGTAAGGTAATGACCGGAAATGATCGTACTAACGTTTCGAGTTTACTCGAGCCCTTGGTGTCGGTCATACTTCCGACCTATAATGAGGCTCAAACGGTGGAAAAGAGCCTCGTTAGTCTTTTGGATGGTGGTTATCGTAATATCGAAGTGTTGGTTGTGGACGGCGGAAGTGTCGACGGTACACTCGATTTGGTTCGATCGATAGCGTCACGTTATCCGGGTAAGGTTTTAATCTTGCACAACGAAAAGAGATACACACCGCATGCGCTCAACATCGGAATAAGGAAAGCAAAAGGGAGCTATATAATGATCGCGAGCGCGCACGCAGTTTTCTCGAAAAACTACCTTGAAGCATGTGTAAAGGTGTTGGAAGAAGGAAAAGCGGATGTAACTGGAGGAGTCTTGGAAGTACGTGCAAGGAGCGAGAGCAAAAAGGCGAAGGCAATTGCTTCCGTTTTGTCACATCCTTTTGGTGTTGGTGGTGCACGCTACAGACTGGGTACTGAGACTGAGATGTACGTAGATACCGTAGCCTACGGTGTTTACAGGAAGGAGATCTTCGAACACGTGGGACTCTTTGATGAAAGGTTTATAAGAAATCAGGATTTAGAGTTCAACCTCAGGCTCAAAAGAGCAGGGTACCGCACGATGCTAGTCCCCCACACAAAAGCATACTATTTGGCACGGGATTCATACTCCGCATTGTGGAAGAACAACTTCGAGAACGGCAGATGGGTAACAAAAGGTGCAAAGTACACCAAAAATTCATTTTCATTCAGACATTTAGTGCCCCTTTTCTTCGTTCTTTATCTTACTATTTTCGGTGGATTCGCGCTCTTAACAACAAAAACCATATCTCATCTTTTTCTTCTATCGCTTCCAGCTCTTCTGTACCTTTCTTTGGCTTTATACTTTGCCACGGTGCTTTCGCTTCAAAATCGTAAAATCACTCTTATACCGTACGTTCTCACTGCATTTGTCGTGCTGCACATTTCGTACGGTATTGGCTCGTTGTTTGGGTTGATGGAACATGCGGTTAGGATGGCATTTTAGTTTTCACGAACAAGGTCGTAACCTTCGCTTATTTTAAACTGACTTTTCAAGTGTCTCTGGATGTACTGACCGCAGTTGCTTCCTATTTTGTTTTCTTCGAGCTCTCCAACACTGATGATAACTTCAAAACCGGCATCTTTTAGTTCTTGAACAAAGCGCGCGTGCTTTACAAGTGAACCATCGCCAAGTACGTCCGATTTCAAACCGTTTTCCAAAGCCTTATAGGTAGGGTTGACCGGTGTTATTTTCACTAGAAATTTGTCCGGTGAGAAGTATTTTTTAATCACGCCCGCGTTCACTATATTTTCACTTGCAAGGGCGAAGTTGAGGGTAATTTTGCGGTCACCCTCTTTGACAAATTTTTCTCCATATCGGGCAATTTCTTCGAAGTTCCATTTCTTTACAGGAATTATCTCGTCGCGTTGTAATTCGTCGGTGCTGTGAATTGAAAATTGCATCTGAAACCTGCCTCTGTAGTGTTTTTCCTTTATTTCAAAGAGCCTTTCGAACCATTCGGTGCGCCCGAACGGTGCAACGGTGCTTATAGATGGAAGTAATCCTGGTGCATCGAGAACGGTGGGAAGTTCTTCAAGTACGTCAAGTACCGCATCGTTCAACGCAGGTTCGCCGACCCGTGCAAACTGGATTTTGAATTTCTCAACTGGGACATGGCGGTCGAAACGTTGGTTAACCAGAAAGAGTATTTGCTCCAATATTTCCTCCTTTGCTAATTTTCGTTTGTAATACCCTCCAGCGTCGCACATTTTACAGCCGACCGGGCATCCGTCCATTGTGGAGACGATGAGTACCCATTTTTTTTTCCTTGGAACTGGGGGCTGGACAGACTCGACAAATTCAACGAGTGCCCCACGACTTGTTTTCCCAAGATAAACGTACGCAACTTGTTCCTTGCCATATTTTGCGATTACTTCCATTTTCACTCAGCACCTCCAAGTAATTCTATTATCATCATTGCGGCCTTTATGCCTTCACCTATTGCAATACTCATTTGTCTGTAATGCACGTGCGCTGCATCACCTATGATGAGTACTTTGTCGAAGTTTTCCACGTTCATCTTTGGTAAATTCTCAACTCTGCCGATTGCGATAAGTAGAGCGTCGAATTCTTGCTGTTCTCCTTGCGAAGTAACTATTACCAAACGCTCACCATGACTTCTAACTTCCCGGATGGGTGTTTTATGATGTATTGGAATTTTTCTATTCCTTGCTTCTTCAACCAGCTTTAATAATGCACGAGGTCGCTCACCGCGGATAAAAATTTCCGGCTTAATGCCATTTTCAAAGGCCTTTAGCGCTCCATCGAAGGCGATATCCCCACCACCGTATACGGCTAAGTTCGATATTCCTCTAGGCAACTTTACGTACTCGTATGAAACTCGTTCCGAGATTTCAAACTCTGGAATTCGCTTAGGTTTTGTCCCTGTGGCAATGACCAAGAAGTCGTAGGGGTATTCACCTTTGATACCAAATAATCTCCCATCCTCAACTGAGAGTATCTCGTCCTTTACGATTTCAAGCCCGTTAATGTCAATCAGTCTTTTGAACTCCGCAACAATTTCCGCTCCGGATCTTGCAGGCATGAGGGGGATGTTCTCCACCCTCCAAGCATTACGAATAAGCCCACCTATTTCCTCTTTTTCGAATATTCTAGCAGATATACCGTACCTCTTCAACATCAATGCACACGAAAGTCCAGCCGGCCCGCCACCAACGATGCAAATATGTTTTTGAGGTCTCAAAAAACGCTCACTCCCAAACAATTTTTCTTCAAATCGCGACTATCGTGTTTTACCTTCCACACAGAAATTATACCATGCAAGGCTTTGACAAGGTACTTTGTGGTGGTAAAATAGTTATACGTATAATTATTTTGGAGGTGATGTGATGAATTGTTCCTTCTCTGAAGACAGTGTAATTTATCTACTATCAAAGCTCCAACGGAGGATATTTAAAAGATTGTACAGTGCGTTGGCCAAGTTACATGAACTTCATCCTGGGCAGTTACCTATGTTATTTTTAATTGATAAGCATCCCGGCTTGAGTCAGAAAGACATTGCTAAGAAGCTCGGACTCGAACCTGGAACGGTGGCGGTAATGATAAAGAGATTTGAAAAGAAGGGTTTGATTGTTCGGAAGACCGATCAGCAGGATAGAAGGCTTCAGAGAGTGTATCTGTCGAATGAAGCACAAGCGTTGCTCGAACATTCAAGAAAGTTCGTCCAAGAACTTGAAACGGAAATAAAGCGTATATTAACGGAAGATGAGGTCGAGAAATTCAAGCACATCGTTCAGAGGATACTGGACGGTTTAGTTCGAGAAGATGAAGGAGTGACTGAGGATGAGTAGGTTTTTGTTTAGATACTTGTTACTCATTGTTGTGACCATCGGACTTGTTGCTTTTCAGTCGGTGATTAACCTCTACCTACCGGATTTGATGTCCGACATCGTCGACAAAGGTGTGGTCAGGGGCGATACAGCATACATTTGGCAAGTTGGCAGGAAGATGCTATTGTACTCATTCTTGGCCATCACCGCTTCGATTTTGGCAAGTTACACTTCATCGGTTGTGAGCATGGGTGTTGGACGAGACTTGAGGGAAGCGATGTTTTCAAAAATCATGTCTTTTTCTATGGAAGAGATTAATAAATTCAGCCCCTCTTCACTTTTGACGCGCACGACGAACGATGTAGTCCAAATCCAGCAAGCATTGGTGATGGTGCTGCGGATGGTGGTCATGGCACCGGTGATGGCAGTTGGGAGTATCATCATGGCTGTCCAAAAGGATGCGAAACTCACGGGCGTTTTGTTTATTTCCATTCCAGTAATGCTCGGAGGATTGGGTGTTATCGCAGGGTTTGCGATACCTTGGTTTAAGAGCTTGCAGCGAAAGATAGATAACCTCAACACGGTGGTCCGCGAGCGTATCACCGGTATCAGAGTCATAAGGGCCTTCAACAAAGAGGATAGGGAAATTGAAAGGTTTTCGTCGGTGAACACTGATCTTGTCAGAACCGCACTAAAGATAAATCGAATTGCCGCGTTTCTCTTTCCGTATATGATGATTGTGATGAACTATACCATGATATTCATTATCTGGTTTGGTGCCAAGCAGATCGATGCTGGTAAGTTACAGGTTGGTCAAATGATGGCGATAATGCAGTACGCAATGCAAACGATGTTTTCATTTATCATGATATCGGTTATATTCATCTTCCTGCCTCGTGCATCGGTATCGGCCAGGAGGATTAAGGAGGTACTCTCTGTCGAGCCGAAGGTTAAGGAGGGTGAGCGTGCTACACCAACTTGGTATGAATCGGGACGTAAGGAGATGCTGGAGGCTGGATTGGTAGAGTTCGAGAATGTATCCTTCATTTATCCAGGTGCAGCTGAGCCAGTACTCAAAGATATTTCCTTCTGTGCGCAACCGGGAAAGGTGACCGCAATCATCGGTGCCACTGGCTCTGGTAAAACGACACTTTTGAATCTTATTCCGCGTCTCTACGATGTTTCGAGTGGTTCGGTGAAGATAGACGGCGTTGATGTCAAAGAAATACCGTTTAGTGTTCTGCGAAGGAGTATAGGATACGCAACTCAGAGGGCATATGTTTTCTCCGGCACAATAAGGGAGAACATCAGATTTGGTAGGGAATGGGTTACCGACGAAATGGTTGAGCGAGCAGCCCAGATAGCGCAAGTTATGGAATTTGCCGAAAAGTATCCAGAGAAATTGGACCATTACTTAGAACAAGCCGGTGTAAATCTCTCGGGTGGTCAAAAGCAGCGCATCTCCATAGCGCGTGCAGTTGCTGGCCAGCCGAAGATCTACCTTTTCGATGACACGTTCAGTGCACTTGACTTTAAAACAGATGCGAAGATACGTCTGCGCCTCTTTAATGAGATCAAGGACGCCACGGTGATTGTTGTTGCGCAGCGTGTGGCGACGATTATGCATGCGGACCAGATTATCGTGTTACACAACGGCAAAATAGTAGGTATTGGTAAACATCGAGATTTATTGGAAAATTGTGAGATTTATCGTGATATCGTTATTTCACAACTTGACGTGGAAGAGTTTGAAGCTCAGGGTAGGTGAGGGAACATGGAAAGAAGGGAATCGTTGGATTCGAAAAGACCCATCCGAAGGGGGCCCATGGGACCTACTGGAGGTCCAGCGTTCGCCAGAGGTGGGGAGAAACCGCGAGATTTTAGAAAAGCAATAAGAATGCTCCTTAGGTTCTTGAGACCGTACATGCTTGCGATAGTACTTGCAGTGCTAGTCACTGTCGTTGCCACGATACTCACCATCCGTGCACCGAAGATAATGGGAGAGGCAACAACGGAAATATTCAGGGTTATCATGCTCAGAAAGACACCATTTGCTGGCTTTTTGAACACGAAGATGAATTTTGAAAAAATTCTTAGGGTGCTTTTAAACGTGTCAATACTTTACACCGTTGCTAGTTTACTCAACTTTGCTCAGGGGCTTATTATGGCTGAGGTCTCTCAAAGGGTCGTCAAAAAGATGCGTGAGGATGTTAACGGGAAGTTGAAGAAACTACCGTTGAAGTTTTACGACTCACGCCCACATGGTGATGTGATAAGTAGGGTGAGTAACGACATTGACCTGATAAGTAACACGCTTCAGCAAAGCTTAACGCAGTTCATCTCTGGTGTTGTGTCAATCATCGGTATCGTGTACATGATGTTCACCATTAGTCCCCGCCTGACGTTCTTAACACTTATCACGTTACCCCTTAGCGTGCTTGTTACTGTTCTGACAGCAAAACACTCGCAGAGATTTTTCTCAAAACAGCAAAGATACCTCGGTGACTTGACCGGTTTGGCTGAGGAAGTTTACAGTGGTCTTGTCGTTGTGAAAGTCTACGGTAAGGATAAGCAAGAGCTTGAAAAATTTAAACGTATCAACCGTGAGCTGTACAGTGCAAGTCACAAGGCGCAGTTTATCTCAGGAACGATTATGCCGTTGATGAATTTCATAGGAAACGTGGGGTATATTATAGTTGCCGTTGGTGGCGGAATTCTAGTGACGAAAAAGATGATAACAATTGGGGATGTCCAGGCGTTTATCCAATACTCAAGACAGTTCACACAACCCATCATTCAGATAGCGAACATTGTGAACATGATACAATCAACGCTTGCAGCTTCGGAACGCGTCTTTGAAATTCTTGAAGAGGAAGAGGAAAAACCGGACCATGAAAATGCAATCGAACTTGAGTCGGTCCGTGGTGATGTGAGTTTTGAAAATGTCTGGTTTTCTTACGTTCCCGGTAAGACAGTAATTGATGGATTGTCTATAGATGTGAAGAGCGGTCAAAAGGTTGCAATTGTGGGACCTACGGGGGCAGGTAAAACAACGCTCGTGAATCTGCTGATGAGGTTTTACGAAATACAGGGTGGAAGCATCAAGGTGGACGGAGTTGATATAAGGGACATTAAAAAATACAACTTGCGGCGTCACTTTGGGATGGTTCTCCAGGATACCTGGCTCTTTTCCGGTACGATAAGGGAGAACATTGCCTATGGAAAACCGGATGCAAGCTTTGACGAAATTGTGAACGCGGCAAAACTTGCTCAAGTTCACCATTTCATTATGGCGATGCCGGAGGGATACGATACGAAAATCAGCGACGATGCAACGAATATTTCGGCGGGAGAGAAGCAACTCATCACTATTGCGCGTGCTTTTTTGGTCGATCCTGATATCCTCATACTTGACGAAGCAACCAGCAACGTTGACACACTTACAGAGCTCTACATCCAACGTGCACTCAAAGAACTTATGAAGGGGCGCACTGCGTTTGTCATTGCACACAGACTCTCAACAATCAAAGACGCGGATATTATTCTGGTGATGAACGAAGGAAAAATTATCGAAGTTGGTCGACATCGTGAGTTGATAGAAAAGAATGGCTTTTACGCGGAGATGTACAGGAGTCAGTTTTTAGGGGCTATCGTGGAGGCTTGAGAATTTTGGGTGCGAAAGGAACGTATTTTTCTTGCATCTGGGATAGTTTTTTGGTATAATAAAATTGTTAGACTAACTTTGTTAAAATGGGGGTAGCTGATGAAGAAAGAAGAATTGATGCAAATTGTCGAAGAGCGAATAAGGAATTGTCAGGATTGCCCACTTGGGCTTCTAAGAACAAACGCTGTGCCGGGTGAGGGAAATTTGTACACACCAATAATGTTTGTTGGCGAAGGTCCCGGGGAAGAAGAAGACCTCCAAGGACGTCCGTTTGTTGGAAAGGCAGGACAGTTGCTCACAAAAATCCTGGAATCCGTTAGCATAAGGCGTGAAGATGTGTACATAACGAACGTTGTGAAGTGTAGGCCTCCGAACAATCGAGTGCCCACTTCGCTTGAAATTCAGTCTTGTTCTCATTATCTGCTCGCCCAAATCGAGATAATTACCCCGCGAATGATAGTACCGCTTGGGGCAACGGCAGCATCATTCTTCTTGGGAACGCAGGAATCGATAACGAAGATTAGGGGTACGGAGTTTCGATGGAAGGGTGATATCATCGTATTTCCCATGTTCCATCCAAGTTACTTGTTGAGGAATCCCTCAAAAGAGAAAGGGAGTCCAAAGGATTTGACGTGGCAGGATATCAAAAAGGTAAGAAGGTACTACGACGAGTTCTCAATTGGTAAGAAATACACGGATAAGGAGGAAAAACAAGGTGAAGGTTAATAGGGAAAGCAAAGAAAACGTGGAAATCAAGGCGTCGACGGAAAATGTTGACAAAGTCTCCGAGAGAAACGAAAAGCACGAATCAAAACTTACGCCAACGGTAATGAGTTATATTTCTGCTATCTATAATCTTGTTGAAAAAGAAGGTGTTGCTCGCGTTTCGGATATTGCAAGGTCAAGAAGTGTTTCGTACGCGAGTGCAACGAATGCGGTCAAGAAACTTGTTGAGTTAGGGTTAGTCGAACACAGAAGGTATGGTTTTGTAAAACTCACAAGTCGGGGACTTAGGATAGCCCAGATGTTGAGATCCGGGGAGGCACGGATAAAATACTTTTTCATGTACGTTGTGGGAATTCCTGAGAAGAAAGCACAGCAAATTGCGAGTTTAATGGTATACGATTTGGATGCGGACACTCGGCGTAAGTTGAGGAAGTTTTATTCGATAATGATTGACTTCACGAAGGATAAGGCGGAGGAGCTTGAGAAATTTATAAAAGAGCATCGTGCTTCACTTGAACTGCCAGAAGAGGTTTACAAACTCAAAGATAAGATTAAGGAGGACGATGTTGAATGAGCAAAGTACTTGTAACCGGAGGAGCGGGATTCATAGGTTCGCATGTTACGGATAAACTTGTAGAACTTGGGCACGAGGTTGTTGTCGTGGATAATCTCTCAACCGGTAAGAGAGAGAACGTAAATCCGAAGGTAAGATTTTACAAAATAGATATCTCTGATGGAGAAGCAATTTTCAAGCTCTTTGCGGAAGAGAAATTTGAGTACGTTTTCCATTTAGCAGCTCAGGCAAGCGTTGCTGTTTCAGTTAAGGACCCGGTTAAGGATGCAATGTGGAATATTGTCGGCAGTTTGAATTTAATAAAGGCGTCTGTGGAAAGTGGCGTTAAGAAGTTCATCTTTTCCTCAACAGGTGGGGCCATATACGGTGAAGATGTGAAAATATTCCCAACGCCAGAAAGTGTGTTTCCGCAACCAATGTCACCGTATGGGATTGCAAAATTCACTGTGGAAAATTACCTTAGATTCTTTGGAAAGGAATTTGATTTGAATTACACCATACTGAGGTATGGTAATGTTTACGGTCCGAGGCAAGACCCGTACGGTGAAGCTGGAGTCGTCGCCATCTTCACACAACGAATGCTCAAAGGAGAGGACTGTACCATATTTGGTGATGGCGAATATGTACGCGACTACATTTACGTTGAGGATGTGGTTGACGCAAACATCAAGGCTATGGAACGCGGTGATAAACAGGTTTTGAATATAGGTACCGCAACTGGAACTACCACAAACGAATTGTTCAAGATATTGAAGAAACTCACGGGCTACAAAAAAGAGCCCGTTTATGGTCCGCATAGGAAAGGAGATATTCGAAAAAGTGTTCTGTGTTACAATCGTGCATGGATAGAATTAAAATGGGAACCAAAATATTCTCTCGAGGAAGGACTGAGGAAAACTGTTGAGTGGTTTAAGCGAAATCTTACGGCCTGAAAGTTTTGAGAATTTTGTTGGGCAAGAGCATCTGTTCGGCGCAGGTGCTCTTCTACGTTTAGCAATAGAGCAAGATAACCTATTTTCGGCCATCTTGTACGGACCTCCCGGATGTGGAAAGTCATCCGTTGCTAGAATAATAAAGAAATACACGAGTTACGAGGTTGTTCACCTGAATGGGGCATTTTTGAAAGTCGAAGAAGTTAAAAAGTGGGAAGAGTACGCTTACAGTTTTCGCGGGATAAAGAAAATACTGTTGTTCGTTGATGAAATTCATCGCCTCAACAAAAAGCAGCAAGATGTCTTTCTCCCCGGTATTGAAACAGGAACGTACGTTCTTATTGGAACGACAACCGAGTCTCCGCAGCATACGATAAATCCAGCCCTACTTTCACGTTGCAGAGTCCTGCGGTTTAAGAAGCTCTCCAATGAAGAACTTCGTGCGGTAATATCTCGTGCCGTAGGTTACTTAAACGTGGAAATCGATGAGAACGTTCTTAAATACATTTTGGAAAACGCAAACGGTGATGCACGTTTTGCTCTCAGTACATACGAACTTCTTGCAAATATTGCGAAGGTAAAAGGTAAACAAGTTATCGATGTTGAAATTCTTCAACTTTACGCTGGTGAAGAATATTTCAAGTACGCCGATTCAGAGCACTATAACCTTGCTTCCGCGTTCATCAAGAGTGTCAGGGGCAGTGATCCTGACGCTGCACTTTACTATATGGCGAGGATGTTGAACGGTGGTGAAGATCCGAGGTTTATTGCACGAAGGCTTGTAATTCTTGCAAGTGAGGACATCGGTCTTGCGGATCCTTTCGCGCTAGTATTGGCCGTTGCGACTATGCAAGCAGTTGAGATGGTGGGAATGCCGGAGTGTATCTTGAACTTGGCCGAATGTGTGATTTACCTCTCCCTGGCACCGAAAAGCAATTCGAGTTACCTTGCTATCAACAGAGCCAAGGATATAGCAAGAAAGACGATGACTTTACCGGTACCAAAGTATCTGCGTAACGTAGAAGATAGTACTTACAAATATCCTCACGACTACGGTGGATTTGTAAATCAGGACTACCTTCCCGAAGAACTCCGGACACAAAGGTTCTATTTACCCAAGGAAATTTCAAAAGAAAGGAAAATTGCGGAAATCTACAAGAAAATTTGGCCCGATAGAGTTGAAGGTTGAGAATTATCAGCGTTATCGAAGCTGGGGTGCGTAGGTAGTAATTGTCTAAAGAAATTGCTTAGCCTAATCGACACGAGAGACAATTTGAAGAGACTCAACTCACGTGATGGAAATCACGTAAACCACCGTTGAAAAGTTAAATAAGGTTTGCACGTAAATAGCGTAGTTTACGAATCCTCCGGAAAAGATAACTTACAAGGCACTAAGAAGGAATTGTACTTGTTTGAGTGGTCAAGGCGTAACTTAGATGGGCCTCATCTTGACTATAGACGTGTTGACCTAAGGAAAAGACTAGAGAAGGAGAGAAATTATTGTTTGTCGGGATTGCCGCAACAGTTGGTATAAGCGAAAGTGGCTGATT
The DNA here is from genome assembly GCA_030550315.1 of Thermotogota bacterium. Taxonomy (GTDB): domain Bacteria; phylum Thermotogota; class Thermotogae; order Thermotogales; family Fervidobacteriaceae; genus Fervidobacterium_A. The sequence goes on from JAUQPP010000007.1 coordinate 15,985, forward strand.
TTTGAGCTCTTCTTTTTCTGATTCAGCAATTTCAATTATTTAACTTAGAGCATACCATCAAATCATCGCGAACCAAGAAAACCCAAATGAGGTTTTGCAAAATACGCTGAAATAGAAATACCTCAAAAAATGGCAGTAGTTCACAAACAACGATGAGACTCGGAAAGGCGATATGATAGGTTAACTGGTGGTAATTACTCTCAGTTGTAGGTAAAACAACGACATATACGGACAACAGTTGCACAGCGTGAAACTCTAGAAGCGTTTAAGTGTGGAAATCTTCAGATGCTTGGAATTTTATAAAGTTCAATTTTTAGAAAGGGAGTGGAGGTTACGAAGATGATGGAATTAGTTCTTCAAAGCGTGATGATTATCTTCAAGAATTCAGATATCACTAAAGAGAACGTCGACGCCATTGTGAACGCCGCAAATTCGTATTTAAAACACGGTGGAGGAGTTGCTGGAGCAATAGTTAAGGCTGGAGGATACGAAATTCAGCTTGAAAGTGATGAATATGTTTCCAAACACGGACCGATTCCCCCTGGAGGGGTAGCTGTTACAAGTGCTGGAAGGTTGCCTGCTAAGTTCATAATTCATACTGTTGGTCCGGTAGGGAATTCTGCGGATGGCGATGAAATTCTAAGAAATTGTTTTATCAACGTGTTCAATGCGGCCAAGAATCTATCAATAAAATCAATTGCCATTCCATTTATTGGAACGGGAATATTTGGCTATCCGGTTGAGCGATTTATTAAGGTTGTAAGTAACCTCCTTCCAGAGTACTTCAAAAATTACACGGGTCCACTCGAGACGGTTATTTTTTGCGATATAGACCGCGAGAAGATTGAAAAACTCTACGAAGCGCTCAAAAAAGTTTTCATAAATCCGCTCTAAACTTCAAAAAGACCATTCGCCCAACTTTAACGTAAGGGTAACTCGGTTCCCAGCCCTGTCTATCGTTATTTTTATTGTATCCAGAATCCTCTTCGATGAGAGGATTTGGGAAAAATCGTCGAGGTTTTTGACCATTTTCCCATCAGCAGCGGTAATGACATCGCCGGCTTTTAGACCAGCTTTGTCGGCAGGTGAACCCTTTTCAACATACGCAACGAAAAGTCCATCTGACTTTAACTTGTATTCACGTTTGATGACATCGTTTACTGTGAACAGCGTAGCACCAATAGGTTTGTTTTTCAACGGCGTCTGAAATACTTCGTTCACCTTATCGGCTGGTATCACAACTCTGAACGTAAAGTCTTGTCTTTCGTCGTTGGGACTGATAGGTATCCTATCGGTGATGCGACCTGACAAGGCTCCAACACGACCAACGATGAGTGTTCCAGAAGTATTTACGGGGTTATCACTCGGTAGTTTTCTGTAAGCTTCTTTATCGTAGTAGTCTCGGCAAAATTCGATGGGGAATCCGTACGCGTTCACAACACCATACGGTGAGACGTCGGTATTTTCAAACTCGTTGACGTTGTAATCTTGCCTTCCGTCATTATGGCCCCTAACTTCGGTGTTCCCCCAAGGATACCGTCTACCATCCTTTCCCCGAGCAGCTTTTTCCCATTGTGCTTCCGTGGGTAGCTGATAACCAGCCCAGTTGCAGAAAAGGTTGGCAGACCTCCAATTTACACCGGTTATAGGGAAATTGAGCGAACTCTTTTGCGCAGTGTAACTGACGTTAATCTTCTGACCAAGAAAATCCAGCGACACGGATAATATGAATCTGCCATTTGAAACAGAAGTGCCAGCTGGTAATTGTGCAGCCCTCAGAAAGTCAAGATATTGTTTCACTGTGATGGGGTACTTTGATATGTAAAATCCCGAAACGTAAACTTCGCGGCTGGGTAATTCATCCTCTTCTACATTTTCCCACACCTTATCAGCTCCCATTTTGAACGTGCCTCCGGGCACGAAAACGAAAATAATCCCCGTTCGTGGATCGATGATTTCTTTGTCGTAAATTTTTATCGTTTGGACCGTCTTACCTTCCACGGTCAATGGTGTGGTTGTGCCAGTGGTTGCGATTCCATCTTTGTCGTATTCGAGTTGCTGGAGCAGGTTTAAAACCGAATCTGTTCGAAGTTCAGCGACTTTGTTTTTGTAGGTAGTGAAAGCGACTTGAGCAATTGGAATGATTTCAGTACCCCAAATTCCAGTGATTTGGTACATTTGGTTACCTAACGAGCTGACGTTACCGTAGAGTTTTTTTCCTGTCTTCGTAATCACAAGGTCGTAGCCACGCGCATGTTCCGAGGGGATGTAAACGTCTTCTATGGTGCTGCTTTGAAAGTAGAACTCATTCTTGTTTTGATCAGTAAGAACAAGATAACCTTCCACAATTCTCAAACTGGTACCGGAGTACATTTCCCCAGAAACAAGGTTGACAACGAATCGGTTGCCAACACTGATTTCAATGTTGATAGGTCCTTGTCTTGAAAGTTGGTGGAGTGATTTTTCCATAAAACCCACGTATAGAACGTTCTTTAAATCTCTGACGATAACTTGACCGAACCACGTTCTAAATCGGATTGTACCAGATCTCATTTCCAGGACATAACCGTCGATCTTTCGTCCACCAAGGTTGAGTTCAGAAGGGTTTTCCACGGAGGTTATATTTTCATCGAAGATTATGTGTGAAATATCATTTCTTGAAATGTACACTCTCCCAAGTGAGGAATCGACAGCTAGAAATTCGTCTTCAAAGGCTATAGGATTGCCTTTGAGTGTCTGACCAGTTCGGTAGACTATCACAGCGGAAAAGGAGAGAGTGTTTATCAACGTTAACAAAACGAAAAACAGAGAGATAATTCTAAGTCTCAGGCTGTTTGTTGTGGAACTAAGATCATTCCAATACGGGAAAGTGTAACTCATGGCCAGTCCCCCCGGATAGAAGTCTTGAGATGTTTCAAAACAATTATATCACACTCACGACTTAAAATTGGTGCTTCACCGACCTTGCAATTTTGTGATACAATATGTTTAAGGTTCGCATTATTTGGTTAAAAATCAATTTGACCTTGTCTTTAAGGGAGCAATTACCGGTTATGAAGAGGTACAGATTGTTCCTCGCATTTTACTTATTTGTTCTGGTTTGGTTCGTTGTAAGTTCTACAAAAGCTATGACTCGCAGGGACCCAGTGCACAGTCCGTTAGGTAATCGGAACTTGATATCCAGAGAAAAGGAGTACTGGTTCTCTGTCAGCTTTGGTGGAAGGTTTTGGATGGTTAACAAAAACGCCCGCATTTTCGACTTGCATAGCCCTGAGGATTTTTCTTTTCCGGTAGTAGTAACAAACGCTAAGATTGATCCTGAAAAAGGAATAATTGAAGGTGTGAAGTCTATTCTTCCAGAACGGATTCCCGATTTTATATACGAGATAAATTTCGAGGAAAAGTATTTAACCTTAGATAATTCGGCGATAATTAAACTCCTATCGTTAAACGAACTGCGGGAATGTATAAGGACTCTGGAAATTACTCATCAGTATTTGAACCCAAGAGTAATTTATTTTTTTAGCAATGGAAGAATTTATAGGATTAGTTGAAAGCTGGTCGAAAGCGTCAAATAATGGTTTGAATTTGGAATTAAGGGGTGATAAGATGCCGAAAACCTACGAAATTATTTCTCTGGATATAGGAAATGATAGTATAAAAGGGGTTGTGGTGGATTTTTCTGAAGGTTCCGGGAATGTTTTGGCCTTTGCGAACGCGAAGACCAGAGGAATTGAGAACGGTGAGATCAAAGATGTTGTTGCACTCAACGAATCAATGACGCAGTTAATCGAGGACTTGGAGAACCAGCTCCAGAGAGAACTTAAGGGTGAGTTACTTGTTTCCTCAAGCTGTGGGAATTTCACTCTAACCGAGCTTACCGAAGAAATAGTCCTAAGCGACAAGGAGCCGGTCTATGTAACCGAAGAGCATGTAGTTCAGTTAACGGACAATTTGTTGGGACACCTCTTCCAAACAAACGAAAAAAACTCTCTGCACTTGTTTGTTAAAAAATACGTTCTTGACGATCGAAGAATAGTGGTCAATCCCGTAGGAATGAAGGCGCGGAAGTTGACGGCCGTTTATTCTATTGTGATGGGCGACGAGAATTACAAGAATGTTGTGGAGTACGCAACGAAAGATATTATCGGCGAAGCTGAGTATTATATATCTTTCGTTTCAACTGCCGAAGCTGTACTTTCGAGCGTGGAGAAGGACCGGGGAGTTATTCACGTGGACCTTGGCTATAATGCAACGCTGGTGACGCTGTATTATGCCAACACGCCGGTTGAATTTCACAAGGTAGACATGGCGATGAAGCATGTTATAAAGGACATAGCGGTGGTTTTGAAGACTTCCGTACAGGAGGCTGAAAGATTGTTAAAAACGTACGGTGTTGCTGTTTTTATGGGAGTCGAGCCAACACCGATTGAGTACAAAGGACTTGATGGTAGAACCCTGATGAAGACAACAAAAGAGTTCCTGGCAAGGATCATCTATGCTCGCATGCGGGAGATATTCATGAAAATAAAGAAGCTATACAAGGAATTGATTTTAAAGTATCCCGAGTTTACAGACGTCGGCGTGCCAGGAGGTTTCGTGCTCACTGGCGGTGGTGCGATGCTTCAAAGAGTTGAAACGCTTGCAACAGAAGTCTTTAAGTGTCCCGTTCGAACCGGAACGCTTTACGATACGGAATTCTTTAAGTGTGAAGGTTACGAACATGATGTATTTAGTCCGTTGTATGCACCAGTTTTTGGAAATATATTGGTCTACCAAAAGGAAAGGAATATTTATTCGCCAATGATAATGGAGAAACAAAGAAAGTCGTCCCCGAAATTCTTCAAGAAATTGTCTGAGACATTGGGTAAGATATTCGGTCAGTAAGTAAAATGCAGAGGTTGTTGAGATTTCACGACTAAGGGGAGGGACGGTAATGCCGTTCACTATAGAGAGGGAACAAAAATCAAATATTCACGAGCGAACGCCTGGTGTGCCAGTTATCAAGGTGATAGGTGTTGGTGGGGCAGGTTGCAACGCTATAAACCGGATGGCGGAGGTTGGACTTCGCGGAGTAACCTTAATAGCTGTGAATACCGACGCCCAGGTACTCGAAGTGAGTAAAGCGGACATTACAGTACAAATTGGTGAGAAACTCACAAAAGGATTAGGAGCCGGGGGAAATCCGAAGATAGGTGAAGAGGCAGCCTTAGAGGATAGGAAGAAATTGGAAGATATACTCCACGGTACGGATATGCTTTTCATCACGGCTGGTTTCGGTGGAGGGACTGGCACTGGCGCAGCTCCGGTAATCGCTGAAATTGCTAGGAACATGGGAATATTAACCGTTGCAATTGTGACGATGCCTTTCTTTTTTGAAGGTACACCGCGTTGGAACGTCGCGCTTGAGGGAATTAAGAAGATCTCGGGCAGAGTAGATACCCTGATAAAGATAAGCAACAATAAATTATTAGAGCAACTTTCCCCAACTACAACAATAGTCGACGCCTTTGCAACTGCAGACGAGATACTTCACCAGGGTGTGAAGGGCATTTCGGATCTCATTATGAAACGTGGATACATCAACCTGGATTTTGCCGATGTGGAATCGGTTATGAGAAACGCTGGTAACGCGATGCTTGGCATCGGTGTTGGTAAAGGCGAGAAGAGGGTATATGACGCGGCGAGGAAAGCTTTAGACAACAAGTTGTTGGATTATCCAATTGAGAATGCAAGGTCAATCATTTTGAATATTTCGGCACCGCGCAACGCAACACTTCAGGAGATGCAAGAGGCTGCCATGATTGTAAAGCAGACCTGTAGTGAGGATGCGGATATGAAATTTGGTATGGTTATCGATGACGAACTGGCAGAAGACGAGATGAGAGTAACTGTCATTGCTACAAAATTCGATGTTGAAGAAAAATTTGGTAAAACTGAGGATGATATTCCAGCAATCTACAAATTTGGTTTAGAATATAAAAGTAAGCTCGGTGAATAAAGTGAGGTGTTGGTAAATGGATCAGGAAAAGAAAGTAAAACGGCTTGGTGATGTTCTAATTGACAAAGGTGTTATAACGCCTCTGGAACTTGAAAGGGCTCTTGAGTTACAGAAGGAGTTGAAAAAGCCTCTCGGAGAAGTACTCGTACAAATGGGGTATTGCACGTGGGACGATATTGTGAAAGCGCTCGCGGAACAGTTTAATGTTACTGCGTGCACTGGTGAGTTAAAATTGAACGAAGAATTTGCGAGAACGTTTCCAAAAGATCTGGTAAACGAATTGAAAGTTGTGCCGATTGACGAGCGTGATAACAGGATAATCCTTGGTATAGATAACGTGTACGAGATACCAGTTATACGAAGACGGGTGAAGTTTAGGCTTGGAAAAGATGTTGAGTTTTGCCTCATGCCACCGAGTCTTTTTGAAATAATGTACGACAGGGTACTCCACGGATTCATTGGGGAACCATTTACCGAAGCCTTCCAAGATGTTGTCTACCAGAGTGAGGTCCAACAGGTTCTTGAAAAAGAGGAAGAAACTCAGATAGCGGAAGAAGAAACTCCCGTTGTCAAGCTTGTCTCAAACATCGTGGACCATGCAATCGAATTGGATGCAAGTGATATACACATTGAGCCGCAGAGAAAGAACGTGGTTGTAAGGTACAGAATAGACGGCGTTTTGAGAAGGATAACGGAATATCCACGAACGATGCACTCTGCGGTAGTTTCCCGCATAAAAATTCTTTCTGGACTCGATATTGTTGAAAGGAGATTACCACAGGATGGTAAGTTCTTTATCAGAAAAGACGAAGAGCAGTACGATTTACGTGTTTCGACGATGCCGTCTGTAAATGGCGAAAAGGTTGTCATGAGGATTTTGAGAGTGTCTTCGTCGAAGAAGAGGCTTGAGGATTTGGGTTATTCCCCCTACAATTACGAGAGGATTCAACGGTTGATCGAGCACCCGTACGGTATTATCCTCGTTACTGGACCCACAGGGAGTGGTAAATCGACAACACTTGTGGCGATAATTAATTCGCTAAACTCTGAAGATGTGAACATCGTTACGGCGGAAGATCCTGTTGAATACACGATAGAAGGTATTACCCAGTGTCAAGTAAACCCCGAAATCGGGCTTACTTTTGCAAAGTATTTAAGGGCGTTCCTCAGGCAGGACCCTGATATTATCATGGTTGGTGAGATCAGGGATACGGAAACTGCCCAGCTTGCTATCGAAGCGTCGCTCACTGGACACTTAGTTTTGTCAACCCTCCATACTAATACCGCTCCAGGTGCAATCGACAGGCTTGTCAATATGGGACTTGACCCATCGCTGATATCAGCATCGCTTATCGGTGTGATAGGTCAAAGGCTTGTGCGTAAAGTTTGTGAAAAATGTAAGGAACGAGAGGAACTACCGGAAAGATTTGCTGAAAAGGTGCGCAAACTCTTCCCAGAAATGGAACCTTTCCAGTACGTGGGTAGGGGTTGCCAAGCATGTAACAACACCGGTTACAAAGGACGTACAGCCGTAGCTGAGGTACTTGTTGTGAACGATGAGATTAGAAGAGCGATACAAAAAGGTTTATCCATGATAGAAATTGCGAAACTTGCGAAAGTGGGTGGAATGAAAACGATGTTCCAAGACGGACTATACAAAGTTCTCAACGGTGAGACAACGATCCAAGAAGTGCTTTCTATCGTTGGTGAAGAGGAGGAGTGATTTTTACAAGTGGATCCGAGAAAATTTCGTGAGGAAAAGGAAGCGGAAATCAAAAGAACGTACGGTGAAATGAGAAAGAGGAGCTTTCGCTTCCTCTTTCTTAATATTATGCTGGTCCTCCTTGTTTTCACCTTCATGTTTTTCGTCCAACGAGTTTCTCCTCAAACCTATTCGAACATCGTCCAGAATTTGCAGCTTGTGGTAGAGTTGAACAAGGTCGAGTATCTTGCCCCGGATCAGGTCCTCGCAAAGGTATACATCGTGAACACTGGTAGAAGGGACAGAGATTTTACATTGAGTGATTTTTATGTAAAACTCTATTCCGACAAGAAAACTGTTTTTGAGTTTTCATATCCCAGATCAATCAGTAGTACCGTGACAGGTCTTGGTAAAAGGCTTGTGTACGAACTTGGAAAGGATGTTACAATATCGAACCTTGAGGCTAACGAATACAAGATTTTTGTCTCATGCAAAGTCAACGGAAGATACTTGCAAACCGAGAGAGCTTTCAAGTATCAGGAGAGAATAGACTTTATGATACTCACGGAACCATACTACTTGGTTGGCGAAAGGGTTAATCCTTCTCTTTTGATAGTTAACAGAACGAAAGATCAGCAAAAACTCCAAATTACTCGTATTGTTTGGAGCTTCTTGGGTGAGAAGTTTCAAGAGGATACCGAGCAAACATTTCTACTGAATCCAGGTGGTTCGGCACTGGTTAGTTCAAAGGCAAGTTTTCATGTACAAACAAAGGGTGAACACGAGATTGAATGTGCTGTGTATTTAGCTGATGGTACTTTGAAGGTGTTCAGGGCACTTGTGCCAGTTGCGTTAAAACACGAAAAAAAACTTAGTGATTTGGAGATGAACATTGAAGTAGATGATGTTATCGTCATTGACAGGCTTGCGCGTATCAGAGTAAACCTTGTAAATAAATCCAACCGGAACCGATTTTTGAAAATCGACAAAATCAATGTCAGTATAGTTGAGATAGGTTACAACTTTGCCGTTACAAGCAGACGTATTTTTCTATCACCGTTTGGAAAGTCCACGCTCATCCAACCTGAAAGGCTGGAGTTTAACACCCCTGGAGTTTACGAGATGATAGTTACAGTTGAATCGGAAGGATCCAAAATTTCGAAAAAGTTGAGTGTGGCAGTTGGAAAGTAAAAAAGTGAAGGCATTGGAGAGGTGAAGCCGATGTCAAAGACGGGACATCAGAAAATTGATTGGGTTTCAAAACACATGAAATTGCTAAACGCGATACAGAATGGGGATTACAATCTGGAAGGCTGGAAAATAGCCATGTCGATACATTTGGAAGCGAAGACAGCGTACCTAGCCATCACACTAAAAAGACTTGGTGCCCACGTTGTGGTCACCGGGTGCAACCCTCTGTCAACTCAAGACGATGTAGCCCAGGCACTGGCTGACTACGGTATCGATGTTCACGCTCGACGAACTACTGATGAGAAGGAGTATTTTTCCTTTTTGCATAAAGTGCTGGATTCGAAGCCAGACTTAATTCTTGATGATGGTGGTGACCTAACAGTACTGGCGCATACGGAGCGACGCGAAGTGCTGAAGAACCTTAAGGGAGTTTCGGAGGAAACGACGACTGGTGTAAGAAGAATTAAGAATCTTGAAGAACGTGGGATACTTAACGTTCCCGTCATTGCCGTAAATAACGCGAAGATGAAGTATCTATTCGATAATCGATATGGCACAGGACAGTCGGTTATTGATTCAATAATGCGGAACACAAATCTCTTACTTGCTGGCAAGAAGGTACTCGTTGCTGGTTACGGTTGGTGTGGTCGTGGTATTGCAATGAGGGCACGTGGTATGGGAGCACATGTGATGGTTTCGGAAGTTGATCCTGTTAAGGCTGTAGAGGCGGTGATGGATGGTTTCGAGGTTGGTAAAACCTCCGAACTTTGCAAGATTGCCGATTTTATTATCACAGCGACTGGCGTGAGGGATGTATTAAAAGAAGAAGATTTGCTGAATTTGAAAAATGGTGTGGTCCTTGCCAACGCGGGGCACTTTAATGTAGAAATACCTATGGAAGTGCTTGAAAGGTTGGCTGACGAAAAGTACGAAATTCGGCAAAATGTGACATGTTACAGAGTTAGGGGAAAGGACATTTATGTCATTGGGTTGGGACGTCTGGTAAATCTGGCCGCCGCCGATGGGCATCCGGTAGAAATAATGGATATCTCTTTTGCGCTCCAAGTATTGGCACTTGTATTTTTGTCCAAGAACTACCTGAATTTAGAGAAGAAAGTTTACGAATATCCTGCCGAACTTGATGAGCATGTTGCAAGACTGAAGTTGCGCTCGTTGGGAATATCTATCGATGAACTAACACCAGAGCAGGTGGAGTACTTGAAAAACTTTTAAGGTGGGGGAACACTAGAATAATGGTTTTGGTACTAAATAGAGATAAACAAAGCGAAGAAACTCAAGTTGCATTGCTTGACAACGGTAAGCTGGTAGAAATTTATCTGGGATACGAAGACAAAGAAGAGACCGCCGGAAGTATTTACGTGGGACGCGTGGAAAAGATTATACCTGCGTTAGATGCGGCATTCGTGAAGATCGGGTCGGAAACAAACGCCTTTCTAAGGCTCAAAGATGTGAAGAAAGAGTATTTAGAATTCTTTGGGGTGGCGAAAATCTATGAGGGTCAAAAAATATTAGTTCAGGTCAAAAAGGAAAGTGTTGGAAATAAAGGCCCTCAAGTAACAACAAACATTGCACTCGTAGGACGTTACGTAATCGTTTTACCTCTCGCAAAAAGTGTTGGTGTTTCAAGGAAACTTGACGAACATGAACGCGAAAGATTGAGAACCTTGGCGAAAGTGCTGAGAGAGCAATTTGGAACTGGTGTCATATTGCGAACTGCAGCGGTTGATGTAAACGATGAAGTGCTGTTTGAGGAAATTAAAGAGTTGCAAGCCAAGTGGCAAGACATTGTGTCTATTTTCAAGCGTTCCAGAAAACCGAAGCTGCTTTTAAAAGAAGCTGACAGCGATGAATTCCTTATCAGGGAATTCCTGAGGCGTGAGGTTACGGAAGTTGTTACGAACGTCCAAGAACATCGGGCCATCGTTAGAAAATTCGATAAAAACATTCCTGTGAGGGTTATCGAGGGAAATACTTTCGAAGAGTTTAGTATAGAGGACAAGCTCCTTGAGGTTTACAAACGTCGGATAACACTACCCTCCGGTGGAGAGATAGTAGTGGATAGGACAGAGGCTCTGACGGTTATCGACGTAAATTCAGGAAAGTGTGTAGCTACCAACGATCACGAGCAACTCTCGGAACTTATAAATGTAGAAGCTGCGATTGAAATTTGTAGAGTGTTAAGGCTGAGAAACATAGGTGGTATCGTGTTGATCGATTTTATTGATATGAAAGATGAGACTACAAGGGAAAAAGTAATTGAGGTACTGAGAAAGGAGGTTTCAAAAGATCGAAACAGGGTAGAACTTTACGGGTTTACAAAACTAGGACTTTTTGAGATGGCACGAAAACGTACAAGTAAATCGCTTGATGAAAAGTTACTAGTGCCGTGCCCAGTTTGTGGTGGAACTGGTAAGGTTAAGAGTCCTCATGCGGTAATTCAGCGACTTCTGAAAGACCTTGAGAATAAACCCAGAAACGCGAAAGAATTGATATTGAAAGTGCATCCATATTTAAAGAGTCATCTCTCAAAAACGGAGTTGAAAGAGAAGCTCAAGGTAGATGTTCATGTCCATTATACCCATATTGATCCAGGTACGTACGAAATAACTTGGAAGATGTAGAAGTTCGGAGGTGTGATATGTAATGAGTGAAATGCTCAAAATCTATGTTGATTCCGAAGAATACGAAATAAAGTTTGGAGAAACCTTGGAGGCGATCGCAAAGGAATACGAGAACAAAACGGGAAAAATCGTTCTTGGTGCACGAATGGAAAATACCATACTTGAGCTTTTCAGACCTATAACGCGTTCGGGAGAAATTACATTCATCACGTTGGATACTCAAGACGGACAACGCATTTACCAGCGAGGTTTGTTTTTTATCCTGCACGCATCCGTTAGACGTTTGTTCAAGAATTGCAACTTAAAGGTACTACACACCATTGGTCACGGTGTATATTGTGAGTTACGTGAGCAGGGAACAAATAGGATCGTTCAAGTGAGCGATGAAGATGTGCAGAGGCTGACCCAGGAAATGCTTCGCTGGGTTGAAGAGGATATAAAATTCAAAAAGTCCGAGCTTCCAAAGAGTCAAGCTATTGAGCTATTTGCATCTTGTGGGATGGAGGACAAGGTAAAACTACTCAGGTACAGAAAAAAGAAGACCGTAAAGATATACGAGGCTGATGGACATTTCGATTATTTCTACGGATACATGCCCCCCAGCACGGGTTATGTGAAATGGTTCAAAATTGTGAAGTACGATAACGGTATGGTGGTATTGCTTCCTATAGTGCAAAATGGCCAGGTTATGGTACCGGAGTTCAAGCCACTTCCAAAACTTTCGGCCATATTCATCGAGTACTCGCGATGGCTTGAAATAATGGAAGTAGATAACGTAGGCGACTTGAACGAAATCATTGCCAAGGGTGAACGTGCTGTTTCGGATTTGATAATACTTGCCGAAGCCCTTCATGAAAAAAAGATTGCTATGATATCTGAGGAAATAAAAAACAGAAAGAGTGTTCGCCTAGTTCTAATTGCCGGACCGTCTTCGAGTGGGAAGACAACTTTTTCAAAAAGGTTGATGATACAACTGAAAGCTAGTGGTTTGAAACCGGTCACCATATCCTTGGACGATTACTTTGTCGATAGAGAAAAAACACCAAGGGATGAGCAGGGAAACTACGATTTTGAAGCACTCGAGGCCATAGACGTTGAACTTTTCAACAAAAATCTGATAGAGCTATTCAATGGAAAAGAGGTGGAAATCCCGAAGTTCGATTTTGTTACAGGTAAGAGGGTGAAGGGGCAAAGGTTAAGAATAGATAAAGACCAACTTATTATTGTTGAAGGTATCCATGGCTTGAACCCGAAACTAACCGAGATGGTTCCCGAGGAACTAAAATTCAAGATTTATGTGAGTGCACTTGCCCAGTTGAACCTCGATAATGTAAATCGACTGCATACAACTGATGTCAGGTTGATCCGTAGAATGGTACGTGATAGCAAATTCCGTGGACACAGCGCATTGGCCACACTCAGAATGTGGCCAAGTGTCCGACGTGGGGAAGAACGGAACATCTTCCCATTTCAGGAGAACGCTGACGCGATGTTCAACAGCGCGCTCATTTACGAACTCTCCGTGCTTAAAGTTTTTGCTGAGCCGTTGCTAACTGTTGTTCCAGATACTGAACCTGAAGCCACTGAAGCGAACAGATTGCTGAAGATTTTGGACTATTTCCTGCCAATAACGAATATCGAGGATATACCGAGGACATCGATAATCAGGGAATTCATAGGTAGAAGCGCGTTTAGGTATTGATACATCTCCACAAAGTGGAAGATTAACGAAAGGGGGGAAAGTAATGGAACACCAAATTGGTTCCACAGAACGAAAATATCTCTTGGCCGTGTATCTTACACTGAACCAAATGGGATGGACAAGACTTAAAAAGATTTCTGATTTTTTGAGAGTAAAGATGCCGTCAGCAAAACAGTTTCTCGAACGACTTTCAGAGCAGAAGTTGATTTACTACGAACCAAGAGGAAGTATCACTCTTACTGCTGAAGGTAAAAAGGTTGCAATAACCGAAAACACAAAACTCAACGCGGTTAAGATGTTCTTTTGCGAAATCTTGGGGTTGGATGAAAACGAGGCATCGGAGGCAGCGTGGAATGTGTACTTTAACTTGAACGATAAGATTGTTGAAAGGTTCATTTCGTTCGCAAGGTTCCTCGTTGAGAGTGGTAGCGATGAGATAGTTGGTAAATTCAGAGAATTTCTAAACCAGCCACGCAAAAGAATGACTCCGTGCCCTATTAAAAGCATACTCGACGAACTTGAGGAAAAAGAAGCGGCTACAGCGGAGGGATCGGAAAGTGGGTGTTGAAAGGCCTGAAGTGCTGGAGTACGATATTCTTGTGAGAATTGATAAGGAAGACATACACATACTCAACTACCTTCTTGAGGCAGAGGACCATGTGATGAATATTCGGAGTCTCGAAGGCGAGTACCTTAGAGTCATTGCCCCAAAAGACATGGTTCTGGATGCAATTAGGTTACTTGAGAGTGCGAAAACAGTCGTTGATTTAGAACTCGTTGAACTTCGACCGAACGACGGTAACGCAGGATGAGTTTTCACAGCAAAAGCTCCGGGGGCTTGGGGGGAAAGTTATGAGCACTTTTCCCGAAAAACTGGAAATTGACGGTTACATTATTAGACAAGCTCTTCCGGAGGACGCAGAAGGACTGTACAAAGCACGAATAGACGTTGCAAGTCATTGCGATACTGTCTTATCAACACCTGATGAAATAAGCCTTGAAGGCGTACGCAGTTGGGTTGAAGATTGGTTAAAAAGGGATAGAAGATTGTTCCTTTTAGTAGAACGTGACGGAGAAATTGTTGGGCAACTTTGGGTATGGTTTTACGATTCCAAAGAAAAGTTGAAACATGTTGCTGAGATTGGCTTGGAGATAGTCCCAAGTCACCAGGGAAAGGGCTTGGGAAAAAAGCTCTTTAAAATAGGTGTGGAATGGGCTGAGAAAAACGGAGCGGTGCGAATTCAAGCGGAAACGTTGGAGAGAAACACCCCTGTGATAAAGATTATGGAAGAATGTGGTTTTAGATTGGAAGGGAAGAGATATGCGCTTGTGAAGAACGGAAATAGGTATGAAAATGCGGTGTGCTACTATAAAATTGTAGGCAGCACTACGGAAAGGGAGTGAAGATGATGTCAATCACCACGAGAACTGGAGACAACGGTGAAACGAGCTTAGCAAACGGTGAACGAGTTTCGAAGGACCATCCAAGAGTAGAGGCCTACGGAACGGTTGATGAGCTCAATTCCTTCCTGGGATTATCGAAACATTACCTACCAGATTATGAACGTGAGGTCGTTGAGGAAATACAGAAAGCGCTATTCAGGTTGGCCTCAGAATTGGCAAAGGGAGAACAGTTCATACGACTGATTTCGGAGGACGAGGTGGAGGAGTTAACAAAAATTATCCATCAGTACGAGGAAAAGGTGGAACTCCATTCTTTTGCCGTGCCCGGTGAAACTCTGGCAAGTGCTTATTTGGATGTTTGCAGGACGATCGCACGTCGTGCTGAAAGGCTCGTGGTACGGCTCTCAAAAGATGAGCAGATACGTCCAGAGGTGATAAAGTATCTCAACAGAGTGAGCGATCTTTTGTACATTATGGCCCGATTCGTTGAAGGAAAACACATAAGACCAATAAAAACACGTGAGCTTTGAGAAGTAATGTTGGGTCGGGGTGAGTTAAATGGTGGTTATTGATGGTGAGCATTTAACCGTCGAGGATGTCCACAGAGTATCAAGGTTGATGGAACCTGTTGAACTGTCTAAACTTGCTCGTTTTAAAATTAAAAAAGCGCGGCAAGTGCTGGAAAAACATATGGAGTCGGAACGGCCAATTTACGGTGTAAACACAGGTTTCGGTGCACTGGCAAACATTAAGATACCAAAAGACAAGCTAAGAGAATTACAAAAAAACATAATCCTTTCCCACGCCACAGGTGTGGGAAATTATTTATCTGAAGACCTCGTACGAGCGATGATACTCATAAGGGCAAACGCACTTGCAAAAGGTTACAGTGGGGTTAGGGTCATCGTCGTAGAAAAGCTTCTTGAACTCCTCAATAAGCGGATTACTCCAGCCGTTCCAGAGAAAGGCTCGGTTGGTGCTAGTGGTGATTTAGCACCACTTTCACATATCGCTTCGGTGATTATAGGCGAAGGAAGGATTCTGAAAAACGGGCAGGTTGTTCATATAAAACAAACGGATTTTGTTCCTATCCAGCTGGAAGAAAAGGAAGGACTCAGCCTTGTAAATGGCACCCAATTTATGAGTGCTCACCTCGCCCTCATCGTTAGAGACCTTGAAAAATTGGTGAAGATTGCCACGCTTGTTGCAGCCACATCGGTGGACGCACTTTTGGGTACACCTTCTGCATTCGATGAAAAGATTCAAAATGTTCGTCCGCATCCTGGACAGGTGAAGGTGGCATCGTGGTTGCGTGAATTTCTCAAAGGTAGTGAAATCAGAGAAAGCCACAAGAACTGCCCAAAGGTGCAGGATGCCTATACCTTAAGGACGATTCCACAAGTCTACGGTGCTGTACTCGACACAATTGAGTGGTCTAAAAGCATTGTTGAACGGGAGATTAACTCGGCAACCGATAATCCCTTGGTTTTTGAAGAAGGTATATTAAGCGGTGGTAACTTTCACGGTGAACCACTCGCACTGTGTGCGGATTATCTCTCCATAGCACTCACGTCGATGGGCAACATGATAGAACGCAGAATCGACAGGTTACTAAACCCAAAAGTAAACGAAGGACTCCCTCCGTTTCTTGCCGGGGGTGAGGAAGGACTAAACAGTGGTTTTATGATCTGGCAGTACACCGCAGCGGCACTGTGCAATGAAAACAAAATTCTCTCACATCCAGCGAGTGCCGATAGCATTCCGACGTCAGCTTATCAAGAAGATCACGTGAGCATGGGGGCAAACGCGGTGAGAAAACTCTACAAAATTTACGAAAATGTGGTATCATTGGTGACGATAGAGGCAATGGTCGCAAGTATTGCAATACGGTTTAGAAGACCGTTAAAGAGCTCTCCTATCATAGAAAAATTCGTTGCTGAAGTAGATTTAGAGCCATCTGAGGATCGTTACCTGGGTGACGATTACAAAAGAATCAGAAATCTCATCGTAGATAAAATTCTTCTTGGGGAGGGAGTTTCATGAGCCTCAGGACAAAGTTAATCCTATCACTCGTTTTAGTTGGAGTTCTATCTTCCGTTGCGAGTATCTTCGTTGCCGTGCTTGTATCCAGCTCCACTGTACGCGATAGTGCTATGCAAGTGGAGTCACTCGTTCTCAGCACGCTTAAAAAAGACATAGAGGTGTACCTTGACGGAATTGTAAAATCTCTAGCCGATTATTCATTCAGCGGTGCCATTTCACCGTACATGATAAACGTTAGTGATGAGCTCGGTATTGCACAACTCACATGGGGTGTGAGAAATGCGTACAGCGCTCTATCACAAAAAGGATACATGGAAGTTTATGTAGTGCTTCCTGATGGACGGGTCATTTCAAAGGAAGGTACCGTTCAGATTCAGCTTCCAAAGGAGAGCGTTGATATAATTTTAAAGAGACAGAAAAAAACAGACATTTTCTTGCCTTTTGAGTTCAACAACAAACCAACAATACTTGTTACCGCAGCTGTGTACGACTTTGGGGAGAACGTGATCGGAGTATTGGCAGGGATTTATCCTATCGAGGGCCTTCAAAAATTCGTTGAGAAGGAAAAAATTGGCAAATCTGGCTATATAGCGCTGGTTTATAACACACTTGTTGCTGCTCATCCAAAACAGGAGTACGTGGGAAAGTTGGACCTTGAAAAAGAGCCTGGAACAAAGCCGTTAGCAGATGAAATCAAATCTAAGAAAAAGGGAACTGTGACTTTCACGTTCCAAGGGAAAAAATTTGCAGCATTTGAGCGAGTAGGTAATTACAATCTTACCGCCATTGCGATTCTGCCATACGCAGAGATTCTGCGAGCTGCGAACAAAATAATAATGTCTGGAATATTTTCCGGTATAATAATAGCACTCGCGGCCGCACTTGTGGCGATTTTGTTGACGAGCACGATAAGCGAGCGAATTAATCATGTCGTGGAGATAGCTCAAAAAGTGGCACAGAACGATTTAACTGCGACCATTGACGAAACAAAAATCGGAAAGGATGAAATTGCTCAACTTGGTTATGCGTTCAAACTGCTTATTGAAAGTTTTAGGAAAACCGTCGGTGAAGTTATGAAGCTTGGGGCACAAGTTTCTTCAGTTTCGTTCATGCTCGACGAGCTTGCACAAAATTCTGCAGAAGCTGCGCAGCTGTCAAAAGAGACAGTTCAAAAAACGACACTCGAGGTTCAAGACATTGCAGCAGCTACAGAGGAAGCAAACAGTGGTATGGAAGAAGTAGCGGCTGGAGCACAAAATATAGCTAAATACTCGGAAAGACTATCCCACAGTGCGGAGTTGATGAAGGAAAATGTGACTACCGTTTCGTCAAGAATGACAGAAGTTGAGAAATCGGTTGGTCAGATCAGGAACGGAATGGGTGAATCCCTTACTGCAATAGTGGAGCTGACCAAATTCTCAAATCAAATAGGAGAGATAGTTAACACGATCTCCAGCATTGCTGAGCAAACAAACCTTTTGGCACTAAATGCGGCAATTGAAGCTGCGCGGGCCGGCGAGGCTGGACGCGGGTTTGCAGTTGTGGCAGACGAGATCAGGAAACTGGCAGAGGAGAGTAGGCAAGCAACAAAGAAGATAGCTGAAATTCTCGGTAAAATCGGTGAACAAGCAAAACGTGTAGAAAAGGTTACCACCAGCGTCAGTCAAATGGTTGATAGTTATGTGGAGATTGTCAAACAAGCTGGAGATAGTTTGAGACTTCTTATAGACAAGATCGAAGAGGTTTCGAGAATGACTACGGACCTTGCGGCCACAGCGGAAGAACAAAGCGGTGCTACCCAAGAAGTTAGTGCGGCGATGGACAGGGTTACAAAAAACATCCAGGCTGTTGAGCACGACATAGAAGAGATGGCAGAACAAATTGCAGCGCAAGCTGAACAAATACAGAACGCTCGGTCGTATGCGGATGAGCTTGCGCGTGCTGTGGGTGAATTGGATAGCTTTATCAAGAACTTCAAAATTTAAGTCCATAACACATGAATAGAGGTGTAAAATCAAAAGCCCCCGTCGTACGGGGGCTTTTGATTTTCTTTTTTTATTCGGATTTCGTTTTATCAAATTTGCTAGTTTCAGTCTTCTTCGATTTCCTCGTCCATTTCGTCAAGAAGGTCTTCCAACGAGCCCTTTAACTGGACTTCTTCTTCCTCTTCAATACTTTCTATAGTTCTTTCCTGAATCTCCTCTTTGCTCTGGCCAAGCGGATGTTCCGGATCGAGTTTTCCGGAAAACAGTTCAATCTTCGAACCGTTTTCGTAAATGTACTCTTTTGCGTTCACAGGAACCTTGAGCGCTTTAAGAACCTCGCGCATCACGTCTTCATCAAGATCCTCGTTTTCTGGAAATTTGAGTTTGAGAGCTCCGTTCTCGTAACGCAACTCGCAATTTTTTGAGGTTAGGTACTCGATGAGTTGTGCGTTGCTCATCAAAAGATTTGCCCTTTGTTCGTTAACGCTAAGTTCCATCACATAGTAAAAGGACATTGTTACACCCCTTTTGATAGGGTTTATTTGCTCGCCTCAGAACTTTGCAATTGAGCCAAATACGCTTTAACTTTTGCCGCTAATCTTGATTTTCGTCTGCTGGCTTGGTTTTTGTGGATCGCACCTCTTCGTGCTGCTTTATCTATGGCACTCTGTGCTTTGATAAAGAGCTGCTGAACTTCTTCGGCATTCTTTTTCTCAGCGATTGCTTTCAACACTGCTTTGATTTTGTTTTTCATGCTTGTCTTGTATGCTTTGTTTATAATTCTCCTCTTTTCCGAAACTCTAACACGTTTTGCCGCAGATTTCGTGTTTGGCATTCCTTTCCCTCCTTAAAATCTTTCCAAATGTATCTTTCTTCAGTTCAGAAGTTGAACGCTGCTTTCAGTTCGCGAACCATGTCGGTTTGTTCCCACGTGAAGTCGGGGTCGTTTCTACCAAAGTGACCGTACGCGGCTGTCTTCTTGTATATAGGCCTCAACAGATTGAGCTTCTTTATAATTGCACCAGGTCTGAAGTCGAACAATTCTGTTATAACCTTGAGGAGTTTTTCTTCATCAACTTTCGCAGTACCAAAGGTATTAATCATGATTGAAACGGGTTTTGCAACACCGATTGCGTACGCCACCTGAATCATGAATTTATCGGCCAAACCAGCTGCAACAACATTCTTTGCAACGTACCTTGCAAAGTAGTGAGCGGATCTGTCAACTTTTGTCGGATCTTTTCCACTGAACGCTCCTCCACCGTGTGGAATCGCACCGCCGTACGTATCAACGATAATTTTTCTACCGGTGAGACCCGTATCGGCAGACGGACCACCAAGAACAAACCTTCCAGTTGGGTTGACGAGTATTCTCATCTTGTCATCGCGCAAATGTTCAGGAATCACGGGGTCTATAACGTACTTAATGAGTGCTTCCTTAATCTCCGGAATGGTAACATCTGGCTCGTGCTGGGTAGAGATGAGCACTGTGTCTACCCGAATGGGTTTGTCGTTCTCGTCGTACTCAACGGTAACTTGCGTTTTCCCATCTGGTCTGAGGAATGGAACCGTTCCGTTCTTTCTGACCTCTGCGAGTTTCATCGCGAGTTTGTGCGCAAGCATTATTGGAAGTGGCATGAGCTCAGGTGTTTCGTTCGTTGCGTAACCGAACATCATTCCCTGGTCTCCAGCACCAACTTTTTCGATTTCGTCTTCCGCCTTTTCTCCCTCTTTGTACTCAGCTGCTTCATCGACACCAAGCGCAATATCCGGTGACTGGCTGTGAATGGATGAGAGTACCGCACACGTTTCTCCGTCAAAACCGTACTTTGCTCTGGTATAGCCAATCTCAAGCACAGTCTTCCTCACGATGTCCTGAACATCGACGTAAGCTCTGGTTGTGACCTCTCCAGCAACAATAGCAACACCGGTTGTCAGTAGTGTTTCAACGGCAACACGCGCTTTTGGATCTTCTGAAATAATCGCGTCCAAGATGGCGTCGCTGATCTGGTCTGCCATCTTGTCTGGGTGACCTTCCGTTACGCTTTCACTGGTGAACAGCCGTCTCATCTCTCTGCCTCCCTTTCGTAGGTTTCTTTTGAGATAAACTTTCCGCCGTCTATCTCGATGCTCACTGGCTTGTAGGAGCCAGTGAATTTTGCGCGAAGTTCGATCTTATTTGGACACTTGGAACCAACGTAGACCTTCTCTATGAGAAACGGAGTGGACCGATCGTCATAATTGATTATGAAATCGTATCCGATTCTGAGATGGCTCCTGAAAACTTCTCCGCAACGGTTGCATCTTATGTAAACAACCAAAGCGTTCTTTTCTCTATAAAACGGGTTTCGCTCAAGTTCTGCTTCCGTTTTCTCGCGCCTTTTAAAAAGACCAAACATGTTATCACCCGCTAGGTCGTGTCATCCCTTTTTCAAGGTGAACGTGAAAACCCCGCTGTTTCCAAAAATGTCTGAAATCTCTATTTTAACATCGTAAGCTGAGTTTTTAAACTCACCAACACGATTTACTCTCACAAAGGGTAAGTTTTCCTCAGAATAAAGCTTGTAAAATGCTCTGTAAACCAAGCTTGTCATTGTAGTTTTCTCGTGGTAAACAGCGTAAGGCTTCTCGTAGAGTTCTAGCGGTATTTCATCAAGTATTATATGATACACCAACTCGTTGGAAAAGTACAGTTTTATTTCCTTAACTCCAAGTAAATTTTTCGCTAATTCTGTGTAAGCTTCCACACTGATTTTCGGGTAGTCACCACTAAAAACGTACGATGCACCAGGTACGTACTGGTATTCTTTATCCGAAATTAAAATCGACTGTATCCCTATTCCCATCTGGACAGGTTTTAGTTTCTTTAGGTCGATAAATTTGAGAGGATCGTACGCATATCTCTCATTCTTATCGCGTACTTCAAAATGTGCGTGTGGTTGTGTTGCTTCGCCGGTTTTACCCGAGTAACCTATAACCTCTCCACGTTGGAATTTCACATCGTCGGAAAGAAATTCCACTACGACGCGTTGTTTTCCAAATTCGGCCTTCAGCATATTAACAATAAAATCCGTCTTTTCGGCAAATCTTTGCAGATGGGCGTACAGTGTCCTGTATCCATTTTCATGTTGAAGTACAATTGTGTTTCCGTAAATTCCTCCTTCATCTATTTCAAGCCTGACCACATAGCCGTCCTCAGCAGCCCGTATTTCAACACCTTCTCGGAGAAAAGTGCTGAAATCCACTCCCATGTGAAAATGTGGAGAGTTGCCAGTTGACCGGAACTCCATAAATGTTGCCGTGACATAGGAATTACTTACAGGTGGTTCGAATTGACCAAAAGCGTGGCTAGCTGATACTATTATGAATAAAAGAAGAAACGTGGGAAAAAAATATCTAATCCAGACCTTTTGTTCCATTATCTTCATGCCCTCCTTCGAAATATTTTTTCATCTTCTTTAGAACACTTTCGGGACCGCAGATCTTAAATCTGAGTTTTTCGGAGTTCTCAAAGCTTTCAACAATCGGTGTGACTGTGATAAATTCACGAAGCTTTTCGAGTTCGTGAACCATCGTTACGTCAACATTCACGACTATACACGGTTCGTTTGAAAGTACAAACTTTTCAACTGTTTCGAGAAATTCCGGAATACCTTGGCCAGTCTTTGCCGAAATAAAGTGTCCGCTGGGATGTTCCAATTTCAACATCTCTAGTCGTTCAAATGGAACTTCATCGATTTTATTGAACACAACCATTTTCGGTTTTTCCGAGGCCCTTATCTCTTCCAAAACTCCGAATGTCGCCTTCAACTTGTCATTGTAAAATGGGTCACTTGCGTCAACCAAGACGACCAGAAGATCAGCAAAAAGGACCTCTTCAAGGGTAGACCTAAAAGCTTCTATTAGCGTATGCGGCAGCTTCCTTATAAATCCAACGGTATCGCTAAAAAGGAATATCCTGCCGCCAGGCATTTTCACTCGTCGTGTAGCGGGGTTGAGGGTTGAAAAGAGTTTGCTTGACACTAGAATACTTTCTTCTCTAGCTAGCCTGCTTAGTAACGTGCTTTTTCCTGCGTTAGTGTAGCCAACAATGGAAATTATCGGGTATCCACTCTCCAGACGTGCTTTTCGAATGTTTGCCCTGTTCAGAGTAAGTTTTTTCAGCTCACGCCTTAAATGTGAGATTCTGTCCTTAATCTTTCGCTTATCCAATTCCAAGATCTTTTCCCCAGGCCCACGTGTTCCCACACCACCACCTGGATTGGATAGAAACAATCCTTTACCACGCAAACGAGGTAGTTCGTAGGCCAACCGTGCAAGTTCCACTTGGAGTTTTCCTTCGGCTGTTGTGGCATGGTTCGCGAATATTTCGAGAATAATCTGTGTTCTGTCCATAACTAAGCATTTCAGGTGCTCTTCTAAGTTGCGGTGCTGGACCGGTGTTAGTTCGTCATCAACGATTATTAGATTTACTTCCCCGTTTTTAACAGCCTCGGCGATTCTCTGCAGCTTTCCAGAGCCAACAAAAAATACAGGATCAGGACGATCCCTTTTCTGGATCAACTTGTCGTAGACGTTTATTTCTAACGTTCTGCAGAGATCCTCAAGTTCTTGAAGCGAATCGGAGCAAGGGAAACCTTTCCCCGTTTCAACACAAATCAACAATGCTTTCTTTCCGGCCAGTTCGATGGTAGAACATCACCTCTAAATCGCGAATAAATTTAGTTTTCAGGCTTGTTGCTGTTCCTCTGTGCTTTCAGGTTTTACCTCACCTTGTTCTTCAGGCTTTGCAAGCATGATGTACTCTGATGGCAATATCGTGCTGATGGCGTGCTTGTAAATAAGCGTTTGTTGACGTCCACTTTCAAGGAGTATAGTGAAGTTGTCAAACGACCGGACGATCCCCTTCGTTTGAAAACCGTTTACAAGGTACACTTTCACTTCAATCTTTCTGGTCCTCACGATGTTTAACAACCTGTCTTGAAGGTTAAACTTTTCTTTTGCCATACAAGTGGCCCCCCTGGTAAGTAAACTGGAAACGAAAAAAAGAAAGTCAATGCTTCCATCCTAAATCACAATTTTGCACGATGAGATTATACCACAAAGTGGGCGCATTTCAATCGCTAAAGAGCGTGTTCGAACTTCGCCTTTATGTAGTTCTGAAAGTGAGCAATGTTAGGTGGTTCACCTGAAATCTTCTCCATTAGTACTTCAGGTTCGTATATCCTACCTTTGCTGTAAATCTTCTCATACAACCATGATTTGATTGCCTCGAACTTTCCTTCCTCAACGAGTTGGTCGAGAGGCAATTCTTTTGATAGGCTTGCCCTAATCTGAGCTGAATACAAATTTCCAAGTGTATAGCTTGGAAAATAACCAAACGAACCACCGTACCAATGTGGGTCCTGCAGACAGCCAAGCCTGTCCGATGGAACCTTCAAACCGAGGTATTTTTCAAAGTATTCGTTCCATGCGAGGGGGATGTCTTTAACATCCAGTTCCCTGTTGATGAGTGCATGTTCGAGTTCGAACCTTAAAATTATGTGTAAGTTGTACGTTATCTCATCAGCCTCAGTACGAATGTAGGAGCGCTTCACAATGTTAACAGATCTCCAAAGCTGGTGCGCATCATACGAAGAAAACTCTGGGAATAGCTGGATAAAATTCTTGTGAATTCCTCTCCAAAATGCCAAGCTTCTACCAACGATGTTCTCCCAGAATCTTGATTGACTTTCGTCAAATCCATATGATGCACTCGAACCGATCGGTAATCCGTAGAATTCTTCTGGAATTGAAAGCGAATAAAGTGCGTGACCGAATTCGTGAATAGTTGAGAAAATGGAGTTTTTCAGATCGTCGCTTATGTAGCGCGTGGTTATTCGAACGTCGTTCAGACCTACAGGGGTTGTGAATGGGTGTTCCGAGACATCGAGTCTTCCCTTTGAGCGATCAAAACCAAGGTAATCCAATAGCCATTCGTTGAATTTCTTTTGTCTCTCTGCATCGATCTCAACTCCAGAAAGAACATCTTCCGCTGGACTAGCCTTTTCAATTTCGGCAAGTATGCTGAGAGTGAACTCACGAAGCTCTGAAAAGAGTCTTGAAATCTTCTGGGCAGTCATACCAGGCTCGAACTGGTCTATAAGTGCATCATAAGGGTCAATTTCGTAACCAAGTTTTTCGGCGATTTCTCTGCTGAGCTCAACAACTTTCTTAAAGTAAGGTTCTACCAACTTGAAGTTGTTATTCGTTTTCGCAACTTGCCACGCTTGTTCGCAAAGGGTCGAGGCTTTTACATATTCTTCAAAAAGCTTTCTTGGAATCTTTCTGAACCTGTCAAACTCCCTCTTTCCGACACGGACAATTGCTTCTTCTACTTCATCTTGCGGATTTGCGCTTTCAAGAAGTGCACCGAGTTCATCCGAGGTTGAGAGTTCAAAAACGTAACCAGAAATCTCAGCGAGTGTTTCCGCCCTGTACGGTCCACCAGATTTAGGTATGTATGTTTGCATGTCCCAATAGAGCAAGCTTACAGCGCTTGAAAATTTTGCAATTCTCCTATAGTAGTTTTTAAGCATTTCCACACCAGCGTTCATACCAGTTGCCTCCTCACGCATCGTAAACCAACTAAGCGTAAATCAACTAGACGTCAATAAATTAACGCGGTTCTCTTATAAGCCGATTTCTTCGAAATTTGTGAGTCGGAACTGTAAAGCTTCTGCAAGGGCTTTAAGGTCAACGCATTCGGTGCCATTCAAATCTGCCACAGTTCTGGCGACTTTGATGACTTTATCTATTGCCCTGCCCGAAAGCTTATGTCTCAAAGCGTAGGATTTTAGGAGTTCTTCAGCTTCCGATGTCAGGGTTACATACTTTTCAAGCATCTTATGAGTTAAGTGAGCGTTCAGCTTGAATCTTTCGGAAACATACCGTCTTTTCTGTAGCTCCCGGGCTTTAATCACCCGTTCCCTTATTTGTGTACTACTTTCACCATAACTTCTGGCACGCATCTCCTCAAAACTAATCCTTGGTACGTGTATCTGGATGTCAATTCTGTCGAGTATCGGACCAGAAATGTTCTTCCAATACCTCCTAATTTCCAAAGGTGAACACTTGCAAGGTATTTCTTTATCCCCATAATAACCGCACGGACACGGATTCATTGCGGCGATTAACTGAAATCTGGCTGGAAAGATATATGAACCTTTTGCACGGCTAACAGTTACTACTCCCTCTTCCAAAGGTTCGCGTAATGCTTCGAGAACGTCTCTACGGAATTCTGGAAGTTCATCGAGGAAAAGTACGCCATTGTGTGCTAAAGTTATCTCACCAGGTTTGACGTTACTTCCACCACCGATGATTGAGACTGCACTGGCTGAATGATGTGGATTTCTAAACGGGCGCTTTCGAACAAGGCAGTCATTCAATAATCCTACCGCACTGTAGATTTTTGATGTTTCTATACTTTCTTGCTCATCCATCTCAGGAAGTATCGTAGGGAATCGTTTTGCAAACATAGTTTTTCCAGTTCCTGGCGGTCCTATCATTAGTACGTTGTGCCCACCAGCGGCGGCAATTTCCAAAGCTCTTTTGGGCAATGTGTGGCCTTTTATGTCGCTAAAATCCAAATCTTGTTCTGATAAATGTTCACTTTCGCTGCTTTCTTGGTGTACGTTCGGTGGGGTGTAAGAACCTGTACGCAAAGAATGCACCGCCTCGCTTAACGTATGGAATGCTTTGAATCTTGCTTGCGTGGCAAGTGCTTCTTTTAAATTTTCTGCTGGGATTATGAATTCCTTTCCTTCATTAAAGAACTCCAAAAGTATAGGGAGTACACCGCGCACCTTGCGCACTGTACCGTCAAGTCCTAGTTCTCCTAGTACAACACTATCAAACTTCGGGATACTTTTCTGGGCTCCGAGTATGGCAAGTGCTATCGCAAGATCAAGAAACGTACCTTCCTTCTTCACATCACTCGGAGCGAGGTTAACAGTTATTAAGCCATCTGGCATTACAATTCCAGAATTTTTGAATGCGCTCAAGATACGTTGTTTGCTTTCCTTTACTGCTGCATCGGGCAATCCAACGATATTGATGTCTCTGCGAACACTTCTTGAATTTATATCCACTTCAACAACAACGAGCAATGGTTTTAAGCCAAGCAGCACAGCCGAGTTGAGTCGAAAGAACATTTCCCCATCCCCCTGAAATCCAGAATTCCACCGTCGGTTAAGGTACACCTGATTGGAGTAACTTGTTTGCGGCTTCGTATGCAATTCGTGCAGTTAGTCCCCAAATTACATGTTCACCCCAGAAAAAGAAGAAAATGGTGTAGCTACCTTTTTTCCATGGATAATTCTGCCCTCCAGGAATGCAGTCAAAAGGAAAATCGTCCCTCGGTCGGAGAATTACTTCAACATGTCCAACACGATGTGGTTTTAAGAACAACTCGGTTGGTACGAGGAACACGTCACGTACTTCCGTCGGGTTTAAAACCATTCTTGAATCCGAAAGTTGAAACATGTACGGATAAATGACGTAATTAAACGGTGTAACAAGCGGGTCGAGTTCATAAAGAAAACGCGGGTTAGTTATACCAAGTTCTTCTTCCAATTCACGACAAGCGGTTGCATACGGTTCTTCACCAATTTCAACTTTACCACCCGGAAAAGAAATTTCCCCGGGTTGTTTTACAAAGGGAGACCTGACTTCGAAAACGAACTTATTATCGAGAATAGGGACGGCTACGGCAAAGTATTCAAACTCTCCAATTAATTTTCCACTTCGCAGCATTAGTTTCACCTTGCGAGGCTTAACTTTATTTCAGGGCCGCGTTCCAATTCATGGAATTACCAAAGATGCTATTCCACAAACCACTTGGATTATCGTTGACGTAATAGCAGGCAACATCTGAACCGAAGACAAAGAGATGACCATCGCTGAGACTAAGGAACTTAGCCTTAGGGACAGTATCCGCGAAGACAGTTTTTTTCGAAGAACGATCAATGGCGTATATCTTTCCGGAAGCGGTGAGTATGTAAATATTTTTCCTACCCAAGACTGCGTCCAGAACCTCTTCCGGGAATGTGAGAAAGTTTGTCTTATCTCTTTGTATGAGCGTTTCTTTTTCCATGGGAATTATTCTGTAGATTGATCCGTACTCATCCACAAGATTGAATCCCAGAAAAGCAGCAGGATACGGAGATTCGGAAATGATTGGAAGATTCCGAATTTTTCCTGTGTAGTTGCTAACAGACTTTTCTCTCCATAGGTTTCCAAGTCCATCCACTACAAACACTTTGCCAGAGACGGAAATGGTTGGTGGAATTGACGGCAAGCTGGAAGTTTTGTAGGATGAGACGATCGTTGCGTTGGAAGTATTATCTTTTATCGTGTAAACTGTTCCATTGTCGGTTATTACGTACAAATAATAACCATCCCAAGCAGCTCCTTGAGAGATATCCCCATCGAGCTTGAGTTTCCACCTCACCTTCCCGTCATCGTCTAAAGCGTAAACTGTATCATCCCAGGAAACCACATAGATGTGCTTCCCGACCGTAACATGTCCGACTATTACGAAGTTTGTTTTAAAGTTCCACAGGATTCTCCCAGAGTTTATTGCGAATACGTTTCCTCTAAGAGTTCCTACATATGCCGTGTCTCCTTTCACAGCTGGTTTTCCGAATATTTCGTCGTTAAGTCTAACCTTCCAAACGAGTTCATACAATTTTGGTGTTCTAGGTGTTGGTAGCTTGTCGTCTGGTTTGACAACTTCTTGAGCCGGTTCTCTCGTGGTTATTGTGTCTTGTTGGGTTTGAGTTGTTACTTGAGGTGATTCCGTCGGTTTGTAAGGCGTACTTACTGTACTTGATGTGCTTCCCTGACCGATTTGAGGTTGTTGTGTCTGTCTTGATTGATCCGAACCGATTGATGTTGGCCCTTGAGCCAGGAATTCTATTTGAGCTGTGGCTGACAAAACGTAACGAACGGAGTAGTTCAGCGTACGTTGGGTAAGGTTAGGTCCCACAACGATGTTACCTGAGTAAAGGTTTGACCCATCGGATAAGAGTGGACCACGGTAAGGAAAAGTAACACTTAGTTTTGAACCGCCTTTGTAAATATGGATACGACTTCCATCGCTGAATGCATGGTAACCAGCGAAATAAGCATAGTCCTCGTAAGCAGGATAAAACCTTTCAAGTTTAATGAACTTTGGATTTGAGATGTTGAAAAGTTGAGTTTGTGTTGTGAAAACGGCAAGATAATCGGCACTGAGCTTTATCGACTCGGCAGGTGTGTAAATGGACCAAAGTACGCTGCCGTCCTGGTAACAAATCACTTGTCCACCATCTGTCCCTATTACATAGTCGTTACGAACCACGATATTTTTCATAGTGGAAGGGACTGTGCTTAAAACAACAGCTTTTCCAGCTTGGATTTTATAAACCCTGTTTCCAACAAGGACATGACTTGGTCCAACTTGAGTAGCTCCCTTGATATCTATTTTTACTCGGCCATCGACCGAAAAGATGCCATCCGGGGTGATGTAATACAGCCCTGTACCGTCATATAACAGACCTCCGAAAATACCGGTCTTCAAGGTTTTGCCATCGATTGTAAGTATCGCATCATTGGTAAGGAGAAAAGTCCCAAAAGTAACAACAGAAAAGAGAAACAGAACTGCCAGAAGAAGAATTGTTAATCGACATGGATTATTCGACACGGCGGATTCTCCTTTCGAAAATCATGGTGAAACAAGAGTTCTTCATAAATGAGAAATCTGCAGAACGAAAAACTTCAGATACATCGTTTCAAGTATATTGTAAACTTGGGGATGATCGAGGGGTTGTCCCCCTCTATGGAGTATTCTCATGATTACACGCGCGTCCGTTCCTGCATCAATTAATATGTTCTCGAACTCTTGCTGAGAAATGACTTGTGTGCACGACGAAGTAGCCAGAATTCCATCGTTCCTGAGCAGCTTCATGCTTCTGTAGTTTATTTCTTTGTATCCCTTGTAAGCTGATTCCCTGTTGGCAGCACTTTTTGCAAAGGAGGGTGGATCGAGGACAATCAAATCGAACAATTTCGATTCACCATATAGTTTTTTTAGAAAGTCAAAGGCATTTGCTATGACAAAGTCACAGTTGGTGAAGTTATTTAGTTTGGCAATCTCGCGAGCAACCTCTATGGCACGTTCTGAATAGTCCACGAATGTTACGAATTTTGCACCACCTTTTAACAAATGCATCCCAAAGTTTCCCGTGTAGGAAAAACAGTCAAGACAAACTCTTCCTTGGGCAAAATTTGACAGCATTCTGGCGTTTTCCCGTTGGTCAAGAAAGGCTCCCGTTTTTTGGCCTCTAAGGTCCGCAAGAAACTTTAGTCCGTTGACTTCGAACGGTATCAGCTCAGGTCCACTTCCAAAAATCCAGTGTTTTTCTTCCTTCAGACCTTCCTTTTGAACCGAGGATCCCTCCATGATCACGAATATACCAGTTGGGTTCAGTGTCTCAATCAGAACAGGAACGATACTTTCGAGTCGTTTATAAATACCTAACGTATTTACTTGGAGTACGAGATAACTTGAAAATTTATCAACAATCAGTCCTGGCACACCATCAGCCTCTCCAAAGAGGACTCTGAATGCGTCTTCCTTAACAAAGTGATACCTATTTCTCAGGGCATCTACAATTTTCCGTTTCCAGAAGTCCGAATCTATTTCTTCTGGTCTTCTTGTTAGGAGTCTGATGGTGATCCTAGAGAGCCTGTTTATGTACCCCCGACCAATGAACTGTCCTGCGAAGGTGTATACGTCAACCAGGCTTCCATCTTCAGGATTGCCCTCAATTCGCTCGATTTCGTTATCGTAGACCCATGGATGGCCATTGAGAATTCTTCGCTTGATGTCTTTTTTTAGCACAACTCGCGGAAAACCATTTTTAGTCACGCTCATAACAACATACTCACCTCGTATCTGCCTTTTTTCGCTATCGCCTCAATTATATCACAGGTACTTCTGTCGTGACACAAATGCTCCACATTTCACCGTTTATGTACCTCAGAGAAAAGTCTCAAATATGAATCCTTGGAGTTTAATCTCAAGTTTTCATGGCTGAGAAAGTAGTTAATAAAGTTTCCGGGGGTTCTGATTTTTATCTTCGTAAAACGAACGAATTTCCGATTTCTTTTTAAAGGGTACGCGGGGATATAATTATTTTTCAGAGGGTGCAAGTTTCCCAACAAGCAGAGTTCAGATGAACCAGGGGGGATAATGGTGAGACGTATCGGTCAGCACCCGATTTTGGATATTCCGGAGGTCCAGCAAGAGGAGTTAGTCAGTTTCTATTTTGAGGGAAAGAAGTTACAAGCTCGGAGGGGGGATACGATAGCAAGTGCGCTGATAGCGAACGGCATAGATATCTTTGGTTACACAGAACACGGCAAACCAAGAGGTTTTTTCTGTGCAATTGGAAAATGTTCATCTTGTCTCGTAGAGGTTGATGGTGTTGCAAACGTGAGAGCTTGCATCACACTTGTTAACGAGGGCATGCAAGTCAAACGACAGGTGGGAAGGGGGCGTCCTAGGTGGTGAACTCCGGGCTTAAAAATCCGAAGGTTCTTGTTGTAGGTGCTGGACCTGCCGGTCTGTGCGGTGCTATCGCGGTTGCCGAAACGTGCAAAAATGGTGAGGATGTTTTGATCGTTGATGAAGGCATAGAACCGGGGGGACAGCTTCCAAAACAGACGCACAAATTCTTTGGACACGAAGGTTTCTACGCTTCAACACGTGGATACGAGATTGGGGAAAAGCTCGTGAAGAGAGCAAGGAATTTAGGAGTCAGGTTCATGCTTGAATCCACAGTTGTGGGGATATACGAAGACAGCGTAGTTGTTTACAATAGGACTGAAAATAAAACGTTGCAAATGCACCCGGAATACATACTTTTGGCTACAGGTGCCTCGGAAAAGTTTCTCGCATTTAAAAACAACACATTACCAGGGATTTATGGTGCTGGGGCGGTTCAAACGTTAATGAATCAGTACAAAGTTCTACCGGGACGTTCTTTTCTCATCGTCGGTGCGGGTAACATCGGACTCATAGTGGCCTACCAACTTCTGCAAGCTGGTGCACAGGTTAAAGCTGTCGTTGAAGCTTCCGACAGGGTCGGGGGTTACATCGTACATGCAAACAAGGTTAAAAGGATGGGTATTCCAATCTTGCTAAAGCACACAGTTGTCGAAGCGTTAGGGACTGAGAGAGTCGAAGGCGCAATTGTATCTCAAGTGGATGAAAATTTCGAACCAATTCATGGTACGGAACGAGAGATAGTGGTTGATGTCATATGTCTAGCAGTTGGACTCCAGCCTACAGTTGATTTGGCAAGCCAAGCTGGTGCAAAATTAACTTACATTCCGCAGCTCGGTGGATATGTTCCGGTACGTGACGAAGATATGCGCACAACAGTTCCAAACGTTTACGTAGCAGGAGATTTGGCGGGAATAGAAGAGGCAACTACCGCGATGATAGAGGGTTACATAGCCGGATACAACATTGCACAGCAACTCACCGGGGTTGACCTTTCAGAGAAGATTTCTAAAATGAAGCAAGAGCTAGTTGAATTCAGGCGTGGACCGTTCTCAGATAAGGTCAGGCTTGGCCTGTCAAAGATGGGTTTGAACTTCCCAGCGGGTGGCTATCGCACGGAAGTCCAAAAAGACACAGGTCCGGTTGGTAAACTGAGGGCCGTAATCGAATGTCCTCAGGCTATTCCTTGCAATCCATGTGAAACTTCTTGTCCGAGTGGGGCTATATCAGTTGGTGGTAACATAAACGGCATACCTCACATCGATTACAGTAAATGCACCGGTTGTGGCGTGTGTGTGATGAAATGTCCCGGACTTGCAATATTTATGGTTCAAGAAAAGAAAGATTATAGTGTTGTTGGTATACCTTACGAAATGCTTCCAATACCTGAAAAAGGTACCAAAGTACAGTTACTCAACCGAGATGGAGTTCACGTAGCCGATGGAGAAATTGAGAATGTGGTGATTAACCGTAGAGAGAAAACGCATATTGTGTACCTAAGAGTTCCCAAAGGCTACGAAAATGAAGTACGCTATTTCAGAATTCCTAAAAAGGAGGATGTCTATGTTTGCAGGTGTGAGGAAGTTACTGTGGAGGATGTCGAGGCCGTTATCGATTCTGGAATAACGGATTACGAAGAACTCAGAAGGATTCTTAGAATTGGTATGGGGCCTTGCGGGGGTCGAA
>JAUQPP010000041.1 GCA_030550315.1 Thermotogota bacterium
GCGAGATTGCTCGGGTCGATCCTGAACAATTGTACGAGTTGATCAAACCTGCGGGGCTTTACAGAGAGAAAGCCGCTAGAATCGTCGAAATAGCAAAAATACTCATCAAAAAATACAATGGCAGGGTGCCAAACGCGCTTGAGGAATTGCTAAGTTTGCCTGGCGTTGGACGTAAAACTGCGAACATTGTTTTGCATGTCAGTTTTGGTCAACCAGCACTAGCGGTTGACACCCACGTCCATAGAATATCGAATAGACTTGGATGGGTCAGAACGAAACATCCAGAAGAAACTGAGGAGGAACTTAAAAAAATACTAGCCCCCGAACTCTGGGGGCCCATTAACGGCTCGATGGTGGAATTCGGCAAGAGGATTTGCAGACCTGTTAAACCTAAATGTGAAGAATGTTTCCTAAGGGAGTGTTGTGACTTTGGAAAGAATCAGCCTACTTTCTCTGTGCAAACGCGTTAGCCATAAAGGAACCTTGAGCTGCTAACTTCGAAAGCGCACTTTCAAGTGCCGAGTATTTCTGCCAGAGCATCTGTTCTTTTTTCTCGATGTACTGCATCATCGCAACCATGCGTTTTGACAAAATTCTCTTCTCGCGCTCAAGGCGGCCGTTCATACCCGCAACTGTGTCGATCTCTCCGTTGACCTTTGTAAGGTCAAACGCAAAATCCTTCAATCTTAAGCCGAATCCTCTGTCACCTTCGGTAGAACCGAAGAATTTCCACACAGCATCAGTGCCGTTAGCCTCGATGAATTTTTTCAGTTTGTCTTCGTTCAGTTCCAATTTTCCGCGCATCGTGTTCATAAAGCTTTTGCTGCTATCACCGGAAACTACACCAAGGTCTGCAAGTTTGACACCGTTCACACTCTGATAAAGGAAATTTCTTAAACGATCGAAAATTCTCCTCAAGTAACTGTCATTCTTAAGTAAACCTTGGAGTTTTTCTTCCTCGGACATGTCTTCTTCTTTCTTCCCCTTCACCTTATCTTCGGTCAATTTCTTGTATAGAAAATCTGTTAGCTCGTTCCATTTGCTCACAAAATCCTTGACTTTATTCACAATTGCATCCACATCCGTCGAGACTGTTACCGTCGCGGTTCCCATAGCCGTTAGGTTGAGAGTAAGCCCTTTGTATGCAACCGTATTGGTTTTAGAAACTACAGTCTCCGTATAACCGTTGAATGTTATATTCAACCGTGCAACATCACCAATAGTGAACGTACCATGTGATAAACCAAGTGTTTGAAGAAGTTCGCTGGCCCCAGAAACTGAAATCACTTCATCTCCAGTTTTCTTGCTTGTTAAAACAAGTTTTCCGTTCTTATCATCGTAGTTAGCGGTGATATCCTTTACGGATTCATTTATCTTAGACACCACTTTCGATATTGAGTCATTCTTTGAGAGAGCTATCTCTTTTCCGTTGATAATAAGAACATAGTCTTCAGTAATTCCAAGGTCAGCCAATGTCTTAAAACCAGAAAAAGCACCAACATGACCAGAACTTTCCAGCACAAAATTGTCTCCAACTTTGCGTACGTAAGAATCGTTCAACCTGAAGAGGAATGTGAAATTACCGGTCACGTTTACGACTTGAAACGCAACGTTAGAAGTAATCCTCAGCCTGCCATCTTGAAAAGTTATGGAAATGTCAGCTCCAAGATCTGTAAACGCGGATTCGAGCTTTGCAATAACGTCCGCTACAGTGTCCGAAGTGGAGAAGTCAAAAGTTTTTTCAGTGTTACCAACCCTAATACGAACAGTACCGTTCATCGGTACGTACCTTGTATTCAGCTCCGATATTTGTGTTTCATCCGTAATGTTCTTTGCAAAAACATTACCGACGAAATTGCTGTTGGAGGCTATGGATTGTACTTCGACAAGATAGCTACCGTCGGCTGCCGCAGCTGAAGCGCTTGCAGCTAATATGTTAGACGATACGGACGTGCTTTTTGGAATTAAATTGGATTGGAGAGAGAAGTTTCCCAGAAAGTTGTAGAATTCTCTAATCTTTTCTGAGACGTTTTTGTAGGCCTTCTGAAGGTTGGAATATTTTAGAAACCTTTCATTAAGCCGCTGGAGGGGTATTGACTCAACTTCCAAGAGTTTTTCAATTATGGAAGATGTGTCTAAACCACTAATGGCTCCGCCAATTTGAATCTTTCTGGAACCTTGTTGATAGCGGTAATTGATATTGTTTGCAATTGAGGATAAATCCATATCCTCACACCCTTTCGTCCATCAGCACTCCCAAAAGCTCTTGAATATTTTTAGCAAGTTTCACTGCCTGCTCTGGAGGAATCTGCCTGAGTATCTCGCCTGTCTCGGGGTCTTTAATTTTGATGATTATCATGTTTGCTTCCCTGTCAATCTTGAATTCCGCTTGCCCTCTAAAAATTTTCTTCAACTTCTCAAAAGTTTCCTTTAGCAGGTCAACACTTTTATCCAAATCAGAAAACACGCTCTTGTAGGGTTCGTCCTTTTCTTCTCTGGACATCGAGGCCATTGAGTTTATTTGCTCCGAAACTTGGTTCGCCGGATTCACATTCCTTTGAAGTTGAATAAATTCCCCGTTTTTGGTTATACCCTTCACACCTTCCATGGTATCCCCCTCCAGGACAGCATGGTTGTCTACATCCCTATTCAGTTATCGGAACTTTTTTCGGATTCTTTAATGGAATCTAAGAGTTGTCCAATTCTGACCGTTGCTTCAAGTCCTTTGTCCTCTTTAAACCTGATTTCCGGAGCTGTGTACATTCTGATGTTCTTTGCTACGTACGTTCTGAAGTATCCTTTCTTACCCTCAAGGTACTTTACGATTTCTTTTCTCTTCAGCTCATCGCCGAGGAAACTGACAAACACATCCGCGTATCGTTTGTCTTTGGAAATTTCAACGCGCGAGATTGTTATGAGACTCTTTATGTTCTCCAAATTCTCATCTTTTATCTCCAATAAAGCTTCAGAGATGACTTTTCGAATCTCCGATTCCAACATCTTCAGTTTATACTCTTGTTTCATCCTCAACACCTCCAAATATCATGTCCCTAGATTTTTCGTAAACCCTATCTAATTCTTTTATCAAGTAAGACAGCCTCGATGGTTTGATACCCAGCACGTTAAAGATAACAGGGTCAAGGTATGGTTCTCCGTAGGACAGAGATGCCCCAGGCAGAAAAAGATTAGCGAATACGTTTGCGAGGTGAACTATGCATGCCATCTCAATGTAAGGTGAGTTTGGGTTTATAGACGGACGTTCGTGAAGAAAAGTTGTTTGAACATACTCATCCGGAAACTTCCAAAACTTCAATAATTCAGCCCCAACCTCGGTGTGTGGTTCCGTGTTCATACGCATTTCGATATCGTAAACTGTCAGTCCGGTACTTTGGCTAACTTTCGTTAATTCGTAGAAATATGTTGGAAAGAGGAGATCAATTGCAAGTTTTCCCACATCGTGCATCATTCCGGCCAAGAAGAGTTCTTCGCGGTTCATGAAACCGATGGATTTCCCAATCTGCTCGGAAAACACGGCTGTGAGCATGAAGTGTGCCCACAGTTTGTCGTGGTCAACGAAGGTTTGCTTTGAGTGAAGCGCTGAATAAGTGAAGACGCTGAGTGCAAGGTTTCTTACGGTCTTAAAGCCGATTATGACGATTGCTTCGCTTAGTTTTGTGACCTTTCTGGGTAGGCCGTAGTACGCTGAGTTCACAAGTCTCAGAATCTTCGTCGATAAGCCCACGTCCATGGAAATTACTTTTTCAAGTTCTTTAGCACTCGTATTTGGATTCGAAGCTGTAGCGATTATTTGTTGAACTATTACATCAGGTGTAGGAATTTCGGAAACGGTTGTGACAAGTTCTTTGAGCATACGATCCTCCTAAAATGCGTTCATTCTTTTTCAGGGTCTCGCGTTGGGATTCTTACTGTGAATGTTGAACCGATACCTTCTTCTGACAAAACGGCAATCTCACCGTTGTGCAACTCAACAATCTCCTTTACAATGGCAAGTCCAAGTCCTGTTCCCGGTATGGAGTAAGTTAATTCGCTGTCTACACGGTAAAATTTGTCAAATATTTTGTCAAGCTTATCGTTTGGGATGCCTATACCGTTGTCTTCGACCGTTATCTCTACCATGTCGGGTGAAACTTTGGAAATCCTAACTTTTACGTACTTGTTCTTTTTCTTGTCGTCGCTGAACTTTATCGCGTTGGATAAAAGGTTTACTAGAACTTGTTCCATCCTGCGTGGGTCGCAGATAACTGAGAGATTATTATCACACTCGGCTTGGATTTCTACTTTTTTCTGAAGTGCAAGGTTTCTTACAGTATCTAACGCTTGATTCATCACTACACAAAGGTTCACTTCTTCTTTGATAAGCTTCATTGTATGTGACTCCATTTGAGAAAAGTCCAAGAGATCGTTCAACAACTGCTCGAGTTTTAACGACTGTTCGTAAACGATGTTCAAGAACTCCATAATTTCTTCGTGGTTCATCTCTGTGTTTATGATTGTCTCCGTATAGGCTTTTATAGCTGCAAGTGGTGTTCTCAATTCGTGGGAAATGTTCGCGATAAAATTTGTCTTAATCTTATCCAGTTCTCTCAATTTTTGCACTTCTTTTTCGGACGTGATGTTTCTTAATCCGACGAGTAATTTTTCTTCTCCGAGTAATCGCACAGGCTTTACAAAGACGCTTAGGAAGAGCTTTCCAAGTTCAAGCTCAAAACTTCCTTCTTCTCCTGTAATGTTGCTCATTATGAGTACCAGAAGTTCTGGATATTCATCAAACAGCATTTTCGCTTTTGTATTTGCAAATTCTGTAGTCCCACCTGATAAGACGACAATCCCATCGTTGGCAAGATTCAAAATACTCTCGAAGTACCCACGAGCTTTGTCGACAAACTCGAGTAACCTTAAATTCTCAAGCGTTACACCCGACAAGTATGCAACAAGTTGCAAGTAGTCCATTGTCTCGGAAGTTGGTTCGTTTGGAGTTTTAAGTACAACCATCGAAAGCACCTTTGTTCCTTTAAAGATGGGAATCAGCCCAACGAAACCATCTTCAACGGGTACAAACGATGGTGACAACCTTTCCTCTACCCAAGGGACGAAGTCAGCATATACGGTCCTGTCTATTTCCATGTGAGGATCAGAGTGTACGATTGCACCATCTTTTAAGACGTTTAAAACCTCGTAATTCAGAACCTTTTTTGTTATCTCCGAGAGAGCTGCGTACAATGTACCTTCGTCTTTGACTTTTGAGATTTCCAAAATGTACTTCGAGAGTAAGTGTTGAACTTCCACCACAAACACCAGCCTTAGGATGGTAATTTGAGATTACATTTTGTCCGGCGCGGAAATACCAAGCAGTTTTAAACCTTCTGCAATCGCGATTTTGACACCCAAGCACATGTTCAAACGACCGTTTGTAAGTTTGGGATCTTCGGGATCTACGATTTTTACATCCGCGTAATACCTGTGGAAGAGCGATGCCAAGTCTTCTAAATAGTCTGTCAGATAGTGTGGTGATAGTTTTTCAACGATTCGCTCGAGCACGTCATCGAAGGAAGAGATGAGTTTTATAAGCGCCATTTCCAAATCGTGATTAAGTAGTTCTATACCATCCAGCAGCTTGAATTCTATACCCTTTTCCGTAGCTTTTTCAAACAAGCTCGAAATCCGCGCGTGAGCGTACTGAACGTAATAAACGGGATTGTCGTTTGTCTGAGCCTTGGCCAGTTCAAGATCGAAATTTAGATGTGTGTTTACATCGACCATTGCGAAGAAGTACCTCGCTGCGTCCTTTCCAACTTCGTCGATTAGTTCGTCTAACGTGACAAACTCCCCAGCCCTTGTGCTCATCTTGACAATTTCGTTTCCGCGTTTGAGCGTGACAAACTGATGGAGTACGAAAGTAACAAAATCCTCGGGAATGTCAAGGGCCATTAACGCGGCCACCATCCGAGGTATATGACCATGATGGTCGCTTCCAAATATATCTATGGCGTTGTCAAATCCTCTTCGGAACTTCTTGTAATGGTACGCAATATCTGTGAGAAAGTAAGTGTAGCTTCCGTCACTTTTGACAAGAACTTTATCGTTCTCTTTTATGAACTTCGAGACCTTCAACCATACGGCTCCTTCGCTCTCATATATCAGATCCTTGTTTCTCAAAATCCCGAGAACTTCTTGTACCGTTCCGTCATCGATAAGGCTTTTTTCGCTGTATGTACTATCGAATTTTGCTCCTATTTTTTCAAGGGATACCTCAAACATTTTCATTATCTCTCCGAGTGCGTATTCTCTGAATATCTCCTCGACTTCCTCATTCCAGACTCCGACGAACCTATCTCCGTGGTCAACTTGAACTTTCCTGGCAATGTCGATCACGTATTCTCCGCGGTACCCGTCTTCCGGTATTTCTTCTTCCCGACTATGGAGCTGGTTATACCGTACCCAGACTGAACGTGCGAGTAACTTTATTTGTCTTCCCGCATCGTTGATGTACATTTCTTTCGTCACGTCATAACCAACGTACCGCAACACGTTGCCAAGCACATCACCGATGACAATTTGTCTACCGTGCCCCACGGTTAGCGGACCCGTGGGATTTGCACTACCGTATTCTAGGAGTATCTTGCCGGTACGCTTAAATGTCCATATTGAGTGCGGACTTTGAATGTATCGTGCCAAAAAATCACGATAAAACTCATTTGAGACGCGGAAATTTATAAATCCTGGACCAGCGATGGTGATTTCTTTAAACATCGGGTGACCTGTGAGTTTGTCAATAAAGTATTTGGCGACGTCGCGTGGAGGT
The DNA here is from genome assembly GCA_030550315.1 of Thermotogota bacterium. Lineage (GTDB taxonomy): Bacteria > Thermotogota > Thermotogae > Thermotogales > Fervidobacteriaceae > Fervidobacterium_A. The sequence goes on from JAUQPP010000041.1 coordinate 6,824, forward strand.
TTTTTAAAATACTTGGCACCAACCAACGCTACATTTGTTGAAAAATCGCCAAATTGCTCTTCGGGAATTTCCACGACAAAGTCGTAATCAAAGCCAAGTTCGGACAAGTAGCTCCTCAATAGATTCTCAATTTCTTTACGTATCATCGGAGCACCTCCAACTTTTCCGAAATCAGCGCCCATATTTTATCGATGTTCTCCCCGGTTATCGAAGAGCAGGGAATCCAAGCTTCAACACCAAACTGTGGAAGTATTTGTTCAAAATACGATATTTGACGGTTTCGCTCGGTCGAACTGAGTTTATCAATTTTTGTCAAGATAACGACGGGTCGGATATCCAAGCTCTGAAACCAGTTCAGAAGCTGTGCGTCGCTGTCCATCAATTCGTGTCGGCTATCGACGAGTGAAAAAACAGCTTTGATGTTCCAGTCTCTTTTGCGGAAGTACCTCTCTATTATCTTTCTCCATTCCTCGCGTTCTTTCTTAGAAACTTTGGCGTAACCGTAACCGGGAAGGTCAACAAAGTAAAATTTGTGGTTGATAAGATAGTAGTTGATGCTTCTTGTCTTTCCTGGGTTCTTACTCACGAAAGCAACTTCTTTTCTGAGCAACGCGTTCAGTAAACTGGACTTCCCAACGTTGGAACGACCGACGAAAGGGAACTCTCCTGCTTTTGGTTCCGGAAAACGATCACCCGGTCTTGCTATCACTTTTTCGAGCCGTACGTCTTCCACCTTTATTGGAATTTTTAACATTGAGCGCCACCTCCAGTACTTCGTCTATGGTTTCAACGAATACGAAGTTCATCTTCGATCTTACTTCCTCCGGTAGTTTTTCAAGGTCAACCTCGTTTTTCTTAGGCAATATGACGTTGTAAATACCTTTTCGATACGCAGCGATGACTTTTTCCTTGATTCCACCAACTGGCAGAATGCGTCCTCTTAGTGTTATCTCTCCGGTCATAGCGACGTCTTTGCGCACAGGTACATCCTTCACTATCGAGATTAAAGCTGTCGTTATGGTTATACCAGCACTTGGCCCATCCTTTGGAACTGCCCCCTCGGGTACATGGATGTGGACGTCATATTTCGTGAACTTCTCCGCGTATTCTTCTCCGCACATCTTTTTTGCGAGGCTGAGCGCAATTCTCACCGATTCCTTCATAACATCTCCAAGTTGACCGGTGACGATCAGGCCACCGTTTCCAGGAATCAAGGAGGCTTCAATGTAGAGTGTTGTTCCACCATTTGGTGTCCAGGCTAGTCCGGTGGCTACCCCTGGCATATCTTTTTCCAGAGCATCTTCTTCACGTATTTTACTCGGGCCAAGGTACTCGGTGACCTTTTTTGGATCAATAATCACGGTCTTTCCCGTTTTAACAAATTCCAGCGTTGCTTTTCTTATAACGCTTCTCAATTCTCTTTCAAGTTCCCTAACACCAGGCTCAAGAGTGTACTCTTGGATTATCTTTTTAATTGCGGCATCTTTGAAGCGAAAGATTTTTGTTGGCTGTTCGACAAACTCAGATTCTATACGTGGAATTACATATCTTTTTGCGATATGAAATTTCTCCAGGTCTGTGTAGCTCGATATCTCGATGACTTCCATCCTGTCTCTAAGAGCGGGTGGTATCGTGTAGAGCACATTTGCGGTGGTGATAAATAACACATCGGACAAGTCAAACGGAATTTCTATGTAATGATCGACGAAATCTTTGTTTTGCTCAGGGTCCAATACTTCGAGTAACGCAGCTGCTGGATCACCTTGGAAACTGATACCCATTTTATCGATTTCGTCGAGTAATATGACAGGATTCTTCACTCCGAGTTTTCGTATAAGCTGGATTATTCTTCCAGGCATAGCACCAACGTACGTTCGTCTGTGACCTCGAATTTCGGCTTCATCCCTCAAGCCGCCAAGGGACATTCGTCCAAATTTTCTGTTCGTTGCCCGAGCTATCGATTTTGCAAGCGACGTTTTTCCGACACCGGGGGGGCCAACAAAACAGATTATCGGTGCCTTGGCTTTATCACTTAGCTTCCTTGTGGCAAGGTACTCGAGAATTCGTTCCTTGGGTTCTTCAAGACCGTAATGATCTTCATTAAGCACTTTTTCTGCAAATTCTACGTCTACGGTTTCCCCAGTTTTTTCGAACCACGGGAGGTTAAGAATCCAATCAAGGTACGTGCGCACCACGGTTGCTTCAGGTGCATACGGTGACATTTTTTCCAACCTTGATAATTCAGCCGAAGCTTTTTCCCTCACGGACTCGGGGTAGTTACCTTTCTCTATCTTCTCTCTAAGTTCCTTTATTTCAAGGTCTTCTTCGCCACCGAGTTCGTCGCGAATGACCCTAAGTTTTTCCCTCAAGTAATATTCGCGTTGTGTTTTCTCAATGCGTTCTTTTACTTTCTGGTCTAGCTGCTGCTCAATTTCAAGCAATTCTGTTTCCCTTGCGAGGATATCAAGAACCTTTTCCAGCCTTTCAGCTGGATGTATCGTCTCGAGCAGTTTCTGCTTTTCCTCGATCGTACCGGGACAGAGCGATGCGGCAATGTCTGCGAATATATCTGGATTATCGACATCTTCGAGTAGCATAAGCGTCTCTGGTGGGATCTTTCTGGAGTACTGCACATACTTGTGCAGTTCTTCTTTAACCATTCGCATGAGCGCAATAAGCCTCTTTGATCTGCCATAACGAGGCCTGAGAATCTCAATTTCAAATTTTAAGAACTTTTCTTCGATCGGTTTTACAATTCTTGCCCTTGCAATCCCCTCTACGAGGACCTTGAACGTTCCATCGGGCAATTTGCCAATTTGTATCACGCGCACGATCGTTCCGATTTTGTAAAGGTCACCCGGCTTTGGATCTTCAACAGTGGGGTCTTTCTGGTTAACGACGAAAACGAGTTGGTTAGTTTTCTCCATGGCTTCTTCCAGAGCCATTAGAGATTTTTCGCGCCCAACGTAGAATGGGACCACAGTGTTTGGAAAGATTACCATGTTACTTCGCATGGCGATGGTTGGTAATTCCGTTGGTATAGAAATCCGTTCTTCTTGGCTCTTTCTAGCCTCCTTTTCGAGTCTTGAAAACTTTTTCTCGTTTCTCTGAACTGCTTTAGCATTTTCCTTCTTCGGTTCGTTCTTCTCTGGCACCTTCAAAACACCTCCTTATTCGATCACCGAGTGCGTTGCTTGCCGTTACGATAACGTCTCGATGTGTATTATCAACATGCCGGAATTCGATGATTATGAAGTTCTCGTCAAGGAGTTCTCTAATGCGTTCGCCCCACTCGATGACAAAAATCCCTTCTCCAAGCTCCAGTTCACCTGCAATAACGTAGAAAGCCTCCTCGATACTACCAAGCCTGTATGCATCAACGTGATACACCGTGTCTTTGCAACTGTAAACGTTCAGTAAAGTGAAGGTGGGGCTGGTTACAACGTGACCATCACCACCTAAGCCTTCCACCAATCCGCGTGTGAATGTTGTCTTTCCCGCCCCGATTTCCCCTGAAAGTAATAAAATATCTCCAGGTTTTAAACATTTAGCCAGCTGTTTTGCAAGCGACAGAACCTGAGCTTCGGTGAGTCGCTCCATTACGAGCCTGAATGTTTCCATTCTTTGCACCACCGATTTGACGAAGACTTTTTACCTTTGCAGCTTGGTTATTCGCAAATAATCTCCCAGCTGAAGTTAGGAACAGCCTTTTTAAGCATTGCTGAAACACCGCAATACTTATCCTGTGACAGCGTTACAGCCTTTTCAACTTGCTCACAAGGAGGTTCCCCGTTGAATTTGAAAATATACCTGAGGTGAAGTTTTGTGTAAACTTTCGGGTGTTCTTCGGAAACCTCATAATCCAGTTCCATTCTGAAGTTTTCCATTCGGTCGATGACCTTCATTTTTTTCAGAAGAGAAATTACATCCATTCCGGTGCAACCCATAAGTGCGTACAGTAGAAGCTCCTTGGGTCTGTGACCAGCGTCTTTGCCACCAACTAAAGGATCGGCGTCCAATACAAGATCATGTCCGGAACTCGTTTTCGAATAGAACAGCATTCCCGCATAGTAGTCCATCTTCGCCGTGGGCATAAAGAGTTCCTCCCCCCCTAAGTTCTTAAAGGAAACAAAAAAACGATTTCCAGAATTGATTATATCACATCTTTAAGCTAAAATGAACAAAGAAATATAGAAACAAACCGCGTAACGTGTCTGACGCTACGCGGCATTTTCGAGGCTTTTTGGAAGTTCGAAGACCCGGTAGATTAATTTACAATTCCTCACTCTTCTCCAACCATCAGTCTTACGAATCTGGAGACTTGGATGTTTTCACCAATCTTTGCGATAGCTTGCTGGATCATTTCTTTGATTGTTATTGTCTGATCAAGCGCGTATTTTTGTTCGAGGAGACAGTTTTCTTGGAAGAAACTCTCAAGTTTACCCTCAATGATCTTTTCAATAACGTGAGCTGGTTTTCCAGAATCTTTGAGTTGCTCCCGGTAAATTTCTTTCTCTTTTTCTATTATTTCCGAAGGAACATCTTCTCTTTTTACCCACTTCGGTGCCATTGCTGCAATGTGCATGGCAATTTTGTTACCAAGTTCTTTGAATTCGTCAGTTCGTGCAACAAAGTCTGTTTCACAGTTTAACTCAACAAGAACGCCGAGTTTTCCGTTGTGATGTACGTATGAAATGATAAGTCCTTCCTTTGTCTCTCTTCCGGCCTTTTTCGCAGCCTTTGCAAGACCTTTTTTCCTAAGGATTTCGATAGCCTTCTCCATATCGCCGTTGGCTTCCATAAGCGCACTTTTACAGTCCATCATACCTGCACCGGTTCTCTCCCTAAGTTCTTTCACCATCTGAGCACTAATCTCCATTTGAATACCTCCTTTTTTGAATAAGGTTAACGACCTATATTCTTACCTCGCGCCACTCCATATCAAAAACCAGGATATAATTGTAACCTATACTTTTTAGCATTTCAATACCCTCAAGGATGTAGCGTCCAATATGTTGTACATCGTGCGCATCGGAACCGATGACAAGGTTGCGTCCACCAAGAGACCTATACAGCTTGAGAATTTCGAGCGAAGGGTTTGGCTCGCCGTAGAGCTTAAAAGACGACATATTTACTTCGAGAATTTTACCACGTTTTATCACTTTGCTAAGGATCTCCGCAATTGTGTCGAAGAGTTCGAGAGAAAAAGGCTCTTTGTTCGGATGGTATCTTCGTGGAAAGTCCAAATGTGCAAGGGCATGGTAACCATCGAATTGCTCAATGATGCTAAGTAATCTCAAGAGATAATTCTTGTAGCTTTCCTGAGTGATCGGTTCCTCAACATAGTGATGTGAAAGTAGCACGTAGTCAAACTTGCTTGTGTCAATGTTCAATTCTTTGGTACCATCCCAACCAAGCTCGACTCCCACAGGTAGTGAGTAGCGCTCCATTTGTTTGCGGTATGTCTCAACATCAATTTCATTTGCATGCTGGTCTGCAAGCTCGAAATGGTCTGTGATTATTATGTGTCCTATGCCTTTCTCTCTTGCAACCTGTATTATTTCTTCAACCAAACTGTTTGAGTCGGGCGAAAAGTTACTGTGTATGTGGTAGTCTTCGATAATATTTACCTTCACTTGTTAACCTCCTCAATAGCCTTCACTAACGCTACGAATATAGGATGCGGTTTTCCAATCTTAGATTTGAACTCTGGATGGTACTGGACACCCACAAAAAAAGGATGCTCGTCGATTTCGATAGCCTCGAGGAATTCGGACCTGGCTGATACGGTCAATTTGTAACCTTCTTCGCCAGAAGTTTTGAACATCTCCGGAAATCTATCGATATCTACCTCGTACCTATGTCTATGTCGTTCGTAAACTTCTTCTTCACCATAAATCTCAAAAAGTTTTGTGTTTTTGTAAACCCTCATTTTTTGAGCTCCAAGTCGCATGGTTCCGCCAAGGTTCATAACTTTTTTCTGCTCTTCCATCATATTTACGACAGGGTACGGTGTTGAAGGATCAAACTCTGTGGAGTTCGCGTTATCGTAACCCATTACATGACGAGCAAACTCAACAGCCATTAGTTGCATTCCTAAGCAAATTCCAAGAATGGGTTTGTTGTGTTCCCTTGCAAATTTTATCGCCTTTATCTTACCTTCGATACCGCGCCTTCCAAAACCTCCAGGGATGATGATTGCATCAAAAGTCGACAACCTTTGAACCACACCGTTATCATCCAGCTCCTCAAGTTCTTGTGCATCGACCAAAACCGGTTTTTGAACACCAGCAAGAAAGATGGATTCTATGATACTCTTATAGGCATCATCAGTTCCCAAGTATTTACCTACCAACGCTATTCGATAGGGTTTGAAAGACTTTGGATAGTTCCAAGAAAAGTTCTTCTCGTTAATTTGAAGCCCCAACTTCTTCGCTACAAGTCGATGTACCCCGGATTCGTAAAGGGTTTCGGGGATTTGATATACGTTGCCAAAATCCGGGAGATTTATCACCATTTCCCTTGGAACACCACTGAAGAGTGCAATTTTGTACAGGCTGTGCGAGTCTACTGGAAATTCGCTACGAACAACTATCAAATCTGGCTGGATCCCGATTTTTCTAAGCAACTGAACTGATTGTTGCGTTGGCTTGGTCTTGAATTCATTGGTGACCCTTAGGTACGGTACGTAAGTTACATGGATGAACAAGAAATCGTCGCGATTTTTTTCAAACGCGAGTTCCCTGACTGCTTCGAGAAATATTTCCCCTTCTATATCTCCTACTGTACCACCAATTTCAATTGAGAGGACTTCACCGCTCATTGAGGTGATCCTATCTTTGATTTCCGAGGTCACGTGCGGAACCATTTGGACTGTCGATCCAAGATATTTTCCTTCGCGTTCCCTGTTGATAATCGTCGAGTATATTTGTCCTGCGGTGATGTTGTTTTTCCGTGTCATGCTCACACCGAGGAATCTTTCGTAATGCCCGAGGTCAAGATCGGCTTCGTAACCGTCATCGGTAACGAAAACTTCACCGTGTTGGTTTGGATTCATCGTTCCAGCATCGACATTTAAATAAGGATCGATCTTTAACACGTTAATGTCAACGCCAACTTCTTTCAATGTTCGTGCTAATGAAGCTGAAAATATCCCCTTACCGATACCACTAAGCACGCCACCGGTTATCACGATGTATTTGCTGGGCATACCTTTTCTCCCTCTCGCAGATTTAGCCAGAATATTACCAAGAGAATTTTAACCACGAAGCTGTATTTTTTCAAGAAAAAATGCATTAACTTAAAGTTATTCTCCGGTAACGTATCAAGAGATTCTCGCTTTCAAAACATTTGAAAATTATACGGGTTAGTCTATAATA
>JAUQPP010000042.1 GCA_030550315.1 Thermotogota bacterium
AAATTATTTCTTGATTCAACAGGTTGATTGGTTTTAGAATCGATTGTTTTGTGTGGAATATGTAAATACTCACAAGCTCGAGCATAAGAAGGTAAACCGCCAGAATAAACAAACTTAGGTTTACACGGAGAGATTGATTGAATAGCTTCAAAAGTATCACGATTCATGGAAACAACAAAATTAGCAATAAAATAACTATCCCAACTAACAGCAAAATAAACATACAGTGTATCACTTTTATCTTTCTGTGTATCACTTTTATTTTTGCTTATGACTTTTTCAAATTTTTCATCAACACTAAGTACATCAAAATGAATAGGAGAAAACTTTGTAGCCTTTGAAAGAGTTACACCCCAACGATAGATAGTAGAAACACTCGGAGAATAACCAAAATCAAAACATTTCTGATTTGTCTGAAAGACAAATTAGAGTAAAAGAGTATGAAAGCAAGAAGACAAATATAAAAAGGATAGTTAGAAACAAAACTAATAGATGAGAAAAACACAGGAAAGTTGGGTAGAGTGATAAAAACGTTAGATTTGAACTTACAAGAGCGACAACGGGATGTACGAACGGCGGATTTTGTAGATTTGCATGGTGCAGTTACAGTGAGGACAGATAGGATAAGGAAAATGAAATAGTTTGTTGTAGTGGTTAGTAGTTTTGGGGAAAGAGAAAGTGTGTTTACATTCAGAGCAAATAAAACTGGTGACTTGGACTAAGGAACCATCGGGAGCATGGCGATGATAGTGGGAATTGATGTAGACTTTGGTAGGATGATTGCAGTAAGGGTAAGAGGGTCTTTGGGAAAAGTCAGATTTGCGAGGCATAGGGTAATCTGCTTTCGAGATGGAGGGGGTGTATCCCCTTTTAAAGAATTATACAACCAATTCGGATGGTTTTCATAATTTCGTAGAACAGTCTAATAAATTATCGTGGAGGTGCTGCTATGAAAGTGAAATTGCCCGACGGAAGTGTCAAAGATTTTGAACCTGGCATTACTCCAGCCCAGGTTGCTCGTGAAATATCTGAAGGACTTTACAGAAACGCCGTTGGTGCGTTAGTAAACGGTGAATTATGGGACTTGGAAAGACCCATATACGAAGATTGCGAATTGAGGATTCTTAAGGCTTCGGACTTAGAAGCAGCGGAAATTTATAGACATACAATGTCTCATATCATGGCCCAGGCGGTTATGAGGATTTACGGTGCTGACAAAGTGAAGCTGGGAATTGGGCCAACGATTGAAAACGGTTTCTATTACGATTTCGACATCGATGGTACGAAAATTTCCGAGGAGGATTTACCACGAATTGAAGAAGAAATGAAGAAGATTATTAAAGAAGATTATAAAATCGAAAGATTTGAGCTTTCCAAAGATGAAGCGGTTAAGTTGATGGAGGAGAAAGGTCAGATTTACAAGGTCGAACTCATTCGGGAGATTCCTGACGAGAAAGTGAGCTTTTACAAACAAGGTGAGTTTGTCGATCTGTGTCGTGGACCGCATCTCCCAAGTACAGGAAAAGTAAAACATTTCAAATTGCTCTCGGTGTCTGGAGCTTATTGGCGCGGAAGTGAGAAGAATCCAATGCTTCAGAGAATTTATGGAACGGCCTTTGCCAGCAAGGAAGAACTTGAAAACTACCTGAAAATGCTCGAAGAGGCTAAGAAAAGGGATCACAGGAAACTTGGACCGCAACTCGAGCTTTTCTTTATAAACACAGATGTTGCTGCCGGAATGCCCATCTTTCTACCATACGGAATGACCGTTCTCAAAGAGTTAATGGCGCTATCTCGCGAGTTGCACGAGAAGTATGGTTACAGGGAAGTTGGTACACCGTTAATCATGCACGAAAAGTTGTGGCGCCAAAGTGGGCACTGGGATCATTACAAGAACAACATGTACTTTACCGAGAAAGAGGACGTAACTTACGCAGTCAAACCGATGAACTGCCCAGGGCACATTTTGATCTACAAGTTCAAGCCTGTATCGTACAGGGACCTGCCGATCAGACTCTTTGAGTTTGGGCGCGTGCACCGTTACGAACGCGGTGGGGTTCTGCACGGTCTTCTCAGGGTGAGAACATTCACGCAAGATGATGCGCACATATTCTGTAGAGAAGACCAAATAGTGGGGGAAGTTTCCAACATTGTTAAGTTCATCAACGAGCTTTACGGAATCTTTGGATTTACATACCGAGCGACACTCAGTACGATGCCTGAAGACCATATGGGGGACGAAGCAACGTGGGAGAAAGCTACAACGGCCTTGAGAAATGCTCTTGAGGAGACTGGTGTACCGTACCAGATTGCCGAGGGTGAGGGCGCTTTCTACGGGCCAAAGATCGATTTCCACGTGAAAGATGTTATTGGACGTGAGTGGCAATGTGCAACAATCCAGATGGACTTCCAGATGCCGGAGAGGTTCGAGTTAACCTACAAAGACGCGGATGGTAGTGAAAAGCGCCCCGTGATGATACACAGGGCACTTTACGGTTCGATCGAGAGATTCTTTGGTATTCTCATCGAACATTACGCTGGTGCGTTTCCAACGTGGCTTGCACCTGTGCAAGTCGTAGTTTTACCGGTTTCGGAAAAGTACGTTGATTATGCGAAGGCCGTTTATGAAGAACTCAAGAAGAGTGGTTTGCGTGTGGAACTTGATGACCGAAACGAAACACTCGGTTACAGGATAAGGGAGAATCAGATGAAGAAAGTTCCTTACATGATTATCGTCGGTGAAAGGGAAAAGAACGAAAATACAATATCGTTGAGGACAAGGGGCGGAACTGACATTCACAATCTGAAAACTTCAGACTTCCTGCGGAGAGTCAGGGATGAAATTATGAGCAGGTCTCAAGGCTTGGCTTTCTAATCGGCGGCAGGTGAGCGGCGTATGCTGAATGAGAGGTTCGTAGAGTTGTTTAGAAGTGCTTTCGGCTTCGAACCTGTGTGCAGAGCTTCGGAACCGACGTGTATTTTTCAAGATGGCCAGAAGATTTGTGTGAAGTACCAAGGGCGTGTCGTTGCCGAATTCGAAGACGATGAGCGAGACTATGGTGCGATTCTTCACTATTACGCGCAGAAAACCGGACTGATCACCCCTCTCGATAAGCGCGTTGAGGAACTTCTGAGGGGATTGTTCGTGAATATCATTGTTCTTACTGAAGTTGAGGACCGCAACGGGTTTTCACATTCTCAACGCGTTGCCAAGATTGCCGAGGCTTTTGCGAAGTATCTTGGATTGCCCGAGGCCGAGTGTGAAGAAATTCGAAACCATGCGTTTTTGCATGATGTGGGTAAGATCGCGATCGAGCAACTAATGCTATACTCACCAACGAGGTTGAGAGAATTCGAGCAACACTACGAAGATCACCCCGTTATGGGTACGATATATTTGTCGATTCATGAAACGTTGTGGAAATATATTCCAACAGTAAGATCGCACCATGAGAGATGGGATGGCAAAGGATTTCCAGATGGACTGAAAGGTGAGGAGATTCCGCTGTACGCGAGGATTATCGCGATAATAAACTATTACGACGAAGTTACCAACTTTGTTTCAGCCGATTGGGATTCAGAACTTAAAACTCCCGAAGAAGCTCTCGCAGAGATTGAAAAGCTGGCAGGTAGTTGGTTTGATCCAGAACTAGTCGAGAAGTTTGTCAGATTCATGAGAGAAGAATTCTTAAAAACCAGCGGATAATACCTAACCAGTCTGGTCTGGTAGAAAGGGGGGAAGTCCGTGTTATCACCGGTTGCGTTTTGGATCATACTTGGGGTCGTGCTGATGGTTGTAGAAATCTTTACTCCGACGTTTTTTGTATTCTGGTTTGGGCTTGGTAGTCTTGCTGCTGCCGTTGCAGCGTATTTTTGGGAGAACACCATCGTTGAGTTACTGATATTTATCGTCGTCTCCGGTATTTTAGTACTCTCGACAAGAAAACTTGCCAAAAAAATAACAGGTGAACAGCCCAGAAGTATTAACATTGACGAAATTGTTGGTAAAGAGGCAATTGTGATTGAGCGTGTCGATAACAAAGCCGGGACTGGCGTTGTGAAGGTGAACGGGGACATGTGGCGTGCGATGGCGGACAACGATGATACGCATTACGAAAAAGGGCAGAGGGTTAAGATACTAAAGGTTGAAGGAGCACACGTTGTTGTCACATCGGTGGAAAAGCAAACAACAAAGGAAAGTACTCAAAGCTGATGTTAATTGGACCTTTTTGTTGAGAAGGGAGGGAATTGGTATGTACGTTGTTTTATTAGCGATAGCTGTTTTGTTGCTTATAGTGGCTGGAACCGGGATCAGAATCGTTAGACCTTACGAACGGGGGTTGGTCGAGAGGCTTGGAAAGTTTAAGAAAGAAGTCAAAGCCGGGCTTCATTTCATCATCCCATTCTTCGATAAAATGATAAAAGTGGACATGCGTGAACACGTCATTGATGTACCACCGCAAGAGGTTATAACCAAAGATAACGTTGTGGTCGTTGTGGACGCAGTTATATATTACGAAGTCACTGATGCTTTCAAGTCTGTCTACAACGTCAACAATTTCGAATTTGCAACGATAAAACTTGCTCAGACGAACCTGAGAAATGTTATTGGTGAGTTAGAGCTTGACCAGACTCTAACATCGAGGGAAAGTATTAACGCAAAGCTCAGAACGGTACTGGACGAGGCAACCGACAAGTGGGGCATAAGAATTACGAGAGTTGAAATTAAGAAAATCGATCCTCCGAAAGACATCATGGAAGCGATGAGTAAGCAAATGAAAGCTGAGCGTACAAAAAGAGCTGCGATACTTGAAGCTGAAGGTATCCGACAATCTGAAATCCTCAAAGCTGAAGGTGAAAAGCAGGCTGCAATTTTGAGGGCAGAAGGTGAAGCTGAGGCCATAAAAAAGGTTGCTGAAGCAAATAAGTATAAACTCATTGCAGAGGCCGAAGGTCAGGCAATAGCCATATTAAACGTTTTCAAGGCGATCCATGAAGGTAATCCAACAAACGACCTCATCGCGATCAGATATCTCGAGGCGTTGCGCGATATTGCGAACGGACAGGCCACGAAGATATTTATACCGGTTGAAACATCGTCAATCCTCGCTTCCGTAGGCGCAATAGCAGAGTTATTTAAAGAGCAGAAAACGGAGGTAAAGAAAGGCTAATGTTTGAACCATTTCAACATATTCTGTATGGCACTTTACTTTCCACACTCGTTGGTAGCCTGTTCGCATTCGTTACGATTTACAGGATCACATTGAAGCTTGCAAGGTTCAAATATGAACCTCTATATCTCTTCAATGACATAATGACATCGGGGCTTTTGATACTATGCTGGTATTACCTGGATAATATCGTTCTCATATTCTTCGTTGTTGGTTTTTTTGCTTTCACGTATCAACTCTACAAGTTGCTTGTTGGTATTTACTCGGTCGACAAACGCTTCAGGCTCCTTGTGTTATCCCTCGGTGTAAGTCACAGCGAGTACGCGCGGTTTACCTTAGAACGCAACATTCCAAGACTGTTCGGCAACTTGCTGAAATTTTACGTGCTCTCGTTGATGACGTTTTTGGTTTCCCTGGGATCGAATGCGCCGGATATTGGGTACTTCGCTTTGATTGTGGGGCTCATATTGTCTTTAATCCAAACTGACTGAAATATGCGGAAGGGAGAGTATGGCATGATATCAGAAAAAGCGCTTAGAAATTACGCAGACGTGATACTTAGAGTTGGTGTCAACATACAGACAGATCAAAAACTTATCATCAACGCTTCCGTTGACCACAAGGATTTTGTGAGATTACTTGTTGAGCGTGCGTACAACCTTGGCGCAGGTGAGGTTTTCGTTGTTTGGAACGATACCTACGTTACCAGACAAAAGTTGTTAAAAGCGTCGGAGGAGGTTATAAAGAACATTTACGACTGGGAGGTTGCGATGGCAAAATCCTTCTTGGAAAACGGTGCAGCTTCGATCTCACTTGTAGGTTCCTATGCTGACGTGTTATCGGACGTCCCTGCGCAACGACTTGGAATCTACACGCGAGCCCGACAAGTTGCGTTCAGAGAAGTTATGGAAAGGACGATGAAGAACAAAAATAGATGGTGTGTTGCTGGTGTTCCAAACCCTGAATGGGCACGCAAAGTTTATGGGGAAGAGGATATAGGCAGGCTTTGGAACGATATTCTGTTCATGGCCCGCGTTGACGAAAACGGCTATGATGAACTGCTGAAGCACCTTGAAAGGTTGAAGAGGCGTAAGGATATCCTGAATTCGGAAAATTTCGAAGCATTAAAGTACGAAGGCCCTGGAATGGATCTTACAGTACAGCTTGCCCCAAAGCACCTTTGGTTGAGCGGAATTGAAAACGATGAGAATGGTGTTCCATTCTTACCTAATATTCCAACTGAAGAAGTTTTCACCGCTCCGTACAAGTACGGAGTTAATGGTGTGGTTTATAGCAGTATGCCGTTAGTTTACCAAGGGAACGTTATTGAGAATTTCTGGGTAAAATTCCAGGATGGAAAAGTTGTTGATTTTGATGCGGGGAAAGGAAAAGAGGTACTAAAGGAGTTGCTTGCAACGGATGATGGAGCTTCGTACCTTGGTGAGGTGGCACTCGTAGACACGTCCTCTCCTATCTACAAACTCGGCAGAATATTCTACAACACACTTTACGACGAGAACGCGGCAGCCCACTTTGCATTCGGAAGGGCGTATCCAACGTGTGTGAGAGAATTTAACGGTGATTTCGAGCAAGCTGGTTTGAACAACAGCCTTACGCACGTCGATTTCATGGTTGGCAATCCATCGATGAACGTGTACGGATTAAAGAACGGAACGAAAGTTCCGTTAATTTTGAATGGAAAATGGGTGATTTAATCTTGGAGGTTTGCGAGCACATTATCTGAGAGCACGTGTCCGAAAGGAGGTATACCTATGCTGAATGTTGACAAGCAAGCTTTCGTTAGCGAACTTATTTCGCCAAATTCCAGCAAGATTGTCCTTCTTGTTTTGGACGGTATTGGTGATTTGCCAAATGACGAGGGATTGACACCCCTGATGAAGGCTCATACGCCAAACATGGATAGGCTTGCGGTAATAAGTGACTTGGGGCAAACCATTCCAGTCCTGCCCGGTATAACACCTGGAAGCGGACCCGGTCACCTCGGGCTTTTCGGTTACGATCCGATAAGATATCAGATTGGTAGGGGTATACTTGAAGCGTTAGGTGAGGATATAGATGTTGGCGAGCTTGATGTTGTTGCGCGCGGAAATTTTGCGACAATTGATGGAGAAATCATCGTCGACAGGCGTGCGGGAAGACCCACAACGGAAGAGAGTGCGAAAGTTGTTGAAATTCTCAACGCCAATATCAAAGAAATAGAGGACGTCAAAGTGACCTTCTACGCAGGTAAGGAGCACAGATTTGTGTTAAAGCTCACCGGTGAGGGATTATCGGACAACATCGAAGATGCAGACCCGCAGAAAGAGGGTAAACCTATCAAGTACACAACGGCGTTAAGTTCGGATGCCGAGAAGACAGCGCGCATTGTGAATAAGCTTCTTGAAAGGATAAAGGAAGTGTTGAAAGATCAGCCGAAAATGAATTTCGCGCTCGTGAGAGGCTTTTCAAAATATCCAAAACTCCCGCAGTTCCCGGAGGTTTACAAATTAAGAGCTGGTGCAATCGCTGTTTATCCAATGTACCGAGGATTGGCAAAGCTTGTGGGTATGACGGTAATTCCGACTGGACAGACGATCGAAGATGAAATAGAGACGCTCAAAAAAGAGTGGAACAATTACGACTTCTTCTTTGTACACGTTAAGAAAACGGACTCGTACGGAGAAGATGGTAAGTTTGATGAGAAAGTGAACGTAATCGAGAACGTAGATCGCGTGATTCCAGAAATCCTTTCGCTCAATCCAGATGTTTTGGTTATAACCGGTGATCACTCAACCCCCTGCGCGATGAAGGGACACTCCTTCCATCCGGTGCCGATCCTCTTCTGTGCAAAACATACCAGAAAAGGCTTGTCGAAGGCATTCAACGAATTTGAATGTGCACGTGGGTCGCTTGGAACGATTCATTCAACGGACGTGATGAACCTCATACTCGCTTATGCTGGTAGGTTGGAAAAGTTTGGTGCATAATTTCTAAACCTGAATCGATGAGCAGTGTAATAAGATCAAATCCAAGGTACCTAACGTTCTACTACTTTTCGGCATCTGTAATTGGTGCATTGGTGGGAACTGTTGTAAGGTTCCCACCTTATTGTTTACTCGCTGCAATTTCACTCTACAAAAAACCCAAAGTGGCACTCTTTTTATTTTTCTTTTTCCTCTCGAACCTCATACTGATAACGAACTCACATCTTGAAAACGTGAAAAATGTAGAGTTTGTTGGTACGGTGAAATCCGTACAAGATGAATCATCGATCCTCTCACTATCTTACTACGACGGAAAGCGTTGGAGGAAGCTGGGATATGATGTCCGGTTGTACGAGCAATTGGACGTTGGCACGATAGTCTACCTGAAGGGAGAACTTAAGAGGACAAGGAGCTATCCAGTCTTCTACGTGAAGCCAGACGTCATCGTCAAGGTGAGAAATTACGTTTCATTGAAGTCCAAAATTTTTGAAGCCTTCCGGAAATTTCGGAATTTCTCCCGTGAGGTTGAACCGTTTTACCCAAGTCTTTTTGGTGAGGCGTCTCGCGATGAATTTTTCGTGAAAAGTGGGCTTTTCCACATCTTTTGTGTTTCCGGCATGCACGTAAGTATGCTCTACGTAATATCTGGCAAGTTTGTCAGTTTTCTGGTCCATCGAAGAAGTGCAAGGCTGATACTTCCGTTAATCTTACCAACCATCTTCGTTCTGGGTTCAGGACTCAACATTCCTGCGGTCAGAGCATTAGCGATGATTTACGTTTCGGCACTCTTCAAGTTGATCGATGTAAAAATAAACCCCGTCAACGTAGTATCGTTAACGGGGTTGTTCATGGTCTTATTTAATCCCGAGATTGTTCTCTCACTCTCGTTTTATATGACATTCCTTGCCACCCTTGGAGTGCTCATTTACGAAGGTAAGTTCAAGAGCTTTCTGTCTGGACTCGGTGGCTTTCTTGGAAGTGCACCGTTCGTCTCGTTGGTTTCTGGTGTGAACGTGCTATCTCCAATCGCAACAATTATCGTGAGTTTTCCAGTTCAGGCTATCATGTTCGGTTTAACACTATCCTTCCTATCCTTTGTTTTGAGTTTTCACTCTCTTTCAAAATTACTGTTATACGCGCTGCTTCCGTTTGTTTGGTTTGTGCGATTTATGGCGAGTCTCTTTTCAAAGTTACCGCTGCTTCCAAGCCACTGGGTTATTGCGCTCACTTTCGGTTTCACTTTTGGGATATACATCATGTTAACCGAGGAACTTGAAAAGCTAAGGGAATGATTATTTCTCCTTTCGGCCTTTTTTCGAGCATTTCGGACATATGCCACGGAATTTAACGTCGAGCTCTTTTACATCGAAGCCCTGTGTTCTGAGAAGTTCGGTGTAATCTTTCAATACCGCTTCAGGCGAGAGGGCATCTTTCAACTCATAGATCTTCCCACAGGAGTTACATATAAAATGCGAGTGTCGGTTGTCCTTATCCACCAACTCGTACCTATACACTCCCTCATCGAACTGTAACTTACGCAGGAATCCGAGCTCCACGAGTAAATCAACCGTTCTGTAAACGGTCGCTTTACTCACGTTGATTCTCTTGCTCAGAAGGTACCTGTAAACCTCCTCAGCACCCAAATGTTCACTGTTCGTTTCTATAAAGACCTTTAAAACTTGTTCCCTTTGCGGCGTCATTCTGTATTTTCGTTCCTTAAGTTCTTTCTTTAGACTATCAACGTGCATCACTCCGCACCCCTTTATATTATTTTGCTCAAACTTTCACGTTATCCTCGAATCAAAGGTCATACGTTCATGATCGGCTTTATGTCTATCTTCCAACCTGTCAGTTTTGCGGCAAGTCGAGCGTTCTGACCAGCCTTGCCTATCGCGAGTGCCAGGTCATTTGGTGAAACTAAGACTCTTGAAGCTTTCATCTCTGGATCGAGGATTTCAACTTCGATAACTTTTGCCGGAAGTAGTGCGTTGGCTATGAATTCCTTGGGATCGTTGGACCATTTAATGATATCGATCTTCTCTACTTTCAGTTCCCTCAGCACCGAAGCAATTCTCGTCCCATCGGGGCCAATGCACGCACCAACGGGATCAACTTTCGGATCCCTCGAAGCCACCGCAACTTTTGAGCGAACACCTGGTTCTCTCACAATCTTCACTATCTCAACAATACCATCTTCGATTTCCGGAACCTCTAACTTCAAAAGACCGGTCACGAACTCTGGATCTGTGCGAGAGACTATTATCTTAGGTCCCTTCTTGTCCCTTTTAACCTCACGCACGTAGACCTTGATCAAGTCCGACTGCTCAAACTGCTCTCCAGGAATCCATTCTTTCTTTGGCAAATGCGTTTCGAGTTTTCCGATTCTTATGTCCAAGAATTCTGGGGTAACCCTCAGAACCTCTGCCGTGACCACACGACCAACAAGGTCAGCGTACTTTTCGTATTGCTTCTCCTTCTCGATCTCGCGGATTTTCTGAATGAGGACCTGTTTGGCAACCTGTACCGCAAATCTTCCCAGCTTCTTTATATTTACCTTTCTCTTAACTATATCACCGATAGCTGCGTCAGGTTTAATTTTTAGCGCTTCATCCAAGGAGATCTGAAGATTTTCATTCTCCACTTTGTCGACTACTTCAAGGAGTTGGTATAACTCAATCTCTCCGGAGTGCTTGTTTATTACAATTTCGATGTTGCGCTCACCGGTTCGATTTTTATAAGCGCTCATCAGGGCCTTTTCGAGGATCTCAATTGACTCATCAACACTTATTCCCTTTTCCCTTTCCAGTTCTCTGAGCGCTTCCAACAGCATCGCACTGTTCATCTTGGTTTACCTCCCTTAAAAATCTATTTCTAGATTCGCATTCTTCACATCGCTGATGTTTATTTCGACATCTTTGCCGTCAACGTCAAGTACGATCTTCCCGGTTTCCTTATCAACAGCCTTTATGTATCCTTTGTACGTTTTTGCAGCTTTCACTTTTGCAAGTTTTCCAATAAATCTTTCGAAGTCATTTATGTTCCTTAACGGTCTGTCCAGACCGGGCGATGATACTTCCAAGATATAGCTACCTGGAATCAGGTCCGAAGCGTCGAGCTCTTTTTCGAGTTCGTAGGAAACAATTTCACAATCTCTTGTACTTACGTAATCCTTGGGATTGTCGATTACAATTGTCAGCACCCATCTACCAGCTTGCAATTTGTATTTCACGTCGAACAGCTCGTATCCTAAGCCCTCGATGATCGGTTTTGCCATTTCGCCGACTCGAGAAGCAATTTCCTTTGGACTCATTCCTGACATACGTGAGCACCTCCGAAAATCTGCGAATATTAATCGAAAAACCGGGACTAACGTCCCGGTTGGCTTTCAAGACTTGATACTTTGGCGGAGAGGGTGGGATTTGAACCCACGGGTGGGTTTTGCCCACCGCACGCTCTCCAGGCGTGTGCCTTAGACCCCTCGGCCACCTCTCCACACCTGAGGAGTTTACTAGACCACAAGAGATTATATCATAGCGAAGCTAAAAATCAAGATCCCCTCACAGGCATACTTTAACAGAAATCTCCTAAGCATTCCATGACAACTTTACAACATCAAAGCGTCAACAGTGGTGCTTTGATAAAGCAATTTTACATCTTCTTCCAAGCTGAGGAAGGTGTCCAACAACTCAGGATCAAAGTGTGAGGGCATAACTCTGCCATCTCCTCTGGTCATTATCTTGATCGCGGTATCGTGTGATACTCCTTTTTTATACGGTCTATCACTTCTCAGTGCATCGTACACGTCAACAATCTTCACTATGCGTGCTTCGAGAGGTATCTCATCGCCGGTTAGTCCAAACGGATATCCCGTTCCGTCGTAGTTTTCGTGGTGGAAAAGTGCGATGTTCAGCGCCACTTTGAAACGCGGGTGAGCGAGAAGTCTTTTGGCGTAAATTGTGTGCTTTTTTATCTCCTCAAACTCTTCTTTGCTCAGTTTGCCTGGTTTGTTCAACAGTTCCTTTGCAAGGAAAATTTTTCCGATGTCATGGAGCGTTGAGTAACGAACTATCTCCTCTTTGTAATCCTGCGGAATATCAAGCCTTCTCACTATTAATTCCGTCAGCATGCGCGTTCGATATACGTGTTTTGCGGTCTCCTTCTCGAAACCTTCGACCACCGTTGCCAGGCGTTGCGCAAAGTCAAAGAAAGCATCACGAAGTTCTTTCGATAGTTCCTGGACCTCGGAGTATAGTTCTTCAATCCGCGCATTCGAGCTTTGCAGTTCTTTTATTTGATGAAAAATTAGCTCGTGTGTATACCTAAGGGTATCGAGTGTGTTGTCGATTTCAACCAAATCACTGTGCAAATCGTAACGGCAAGCACCGTTCTGGAAATCTACCAACGCGCGCTCCACCTTCTCTATCTCAACAACTAAGTGGTTTGAGTAGCGGAAAAATCGCATCGAAAGGTACAATATAGAAAATAACACGAATGACATCAAGGCAATGATTGGAGCAACGATTTCTTCGTAGGACGTTTCAATGTACATCTGTAGCGAGCGACCGAACAGTTTCATTTCACCGGGATAGCTGATTTTTTCTGAAACTAGGAAGTTATTTCTTTTCAGTTTATTTTCAATCCTAAGAATCGTGCGCATATTTTGTTTGTCAAACAGAATTAATTTGTTGATGAGCGGGTAGTCGGAAAAGTCTATTTTCATTAAGTAAGAATCAAAAGTATCAGGTGGCAAATAGAAAGTAATTACAATGTCTTTCTTTGCAAGGATTTTCTTGAAAACCCTGAAGTAGAATCTTCTTGTTAAAGTATCAAACTCGATCGTAAAGCTATGACCATCGATTTGACACATCTCTACTTTGCTTTCCAAGATTTCGTAAGCTATTTCTCCAAATGGGGGTATGAAATAAGATAGATAAACATTCACGTACGTATCGATTATGTTTTTATCAAGCTTAGATTCGTTCTTCAAGACGTTCACCATCTGTGAAACAACCTCGTGGATGGATTCCCGGTAAACCTCTACGAAATTCTCTATCGTGGTTTCCAGGAGTGACAGTTGGTTCTTCACCTGAGTGTATATCATTTTGGATATTAAACTGTTCGTTCTCTTTATAAATATTCCCAAAACTGCCACGAAGATGAGAACTGTAACTGTAGTTACTAAAAGGAGCGTTGTTAGAACGGAGCCTTTGAAAAACTCTCTTACAGTGGTTTTAACCATTAAAAGTTTCCCTCCTTATGAATGTTCGCAACTACTTTAGCGAAATTTTGTTAAGCTTCTTTACAATTACGTTTAGACTTTGAATGTGTTCGGTGTATAATTTGAAATGGAGCACGGCATTTGACACATAGGGAGGGATCTAGGTTGTTGAGAGGAAAGTTCACCACAGCGGTTTTAGTTCTCATACCTGTTGCTGTTGGGATAAATTACGCGGGAAAGTTCTTCGCTGAGGCGTTGAAATTGCCATTGTGGCTTGATTCCATCGGCACGATACTGGCCGCGATGCTCGCCGGTCCAGTTGTCGGTGCTCTCAGCGGTGCGTTCAACAATATAATTTATGGTTTGACCGCGGGCCCTTTTTCACTCGTTTACGCGTTAACAAGTGTGGGTATAGGCCTGTCGGCAGGTGGACTACACAGATCCAAGATGTTTGAAAACATGTTAAGAACCATCTTGAGTGGGTTAATCATTGCTCTTGTAGCCACGGCTATCTCAGTTCCACTGAACGTTGTGTTCTGG
>JAUQPP010000043.1 GCA_030550315.1 Thermotogota bacterium
TTCGTGTTGTGCAGCGTAAGAGTTTGTCGAAATGTTGTAGAAAAATTACCAGAAGTGCACGAGAATAAGATTGTGGGTACCAAGAAAAGCAAGAGAAAAAATAATTTGTTCACTACTAGCACCCCCGAGACTATTATATGACCGTGTAAGAAGAATTTCAATATCGAGCACGGACGATTCAACGTACCGATAACTCCTTGAAATGAAAGCTGACCTGGTGTATATTTATTTTAAAGCTCAAAAAATTTGAAAATGGGGGCGAAGGGCGTTGGAGCTGAGTAGAGAGCAGTTCAGGAAACTAGTTGAGGAACGAGTGTTATTCCTTGACGGTGCTTACGGTACTGAGTTCTTCAAAAGAAGGCTGGTTGGTTCGAAAGAACCAATTGAGCTATTGAACGTGAATAATCCTGAGGCTGTTCTTCAGTTGCAAACAGAATATGTACAAGCCGGTGTGGATTTCTTGTTAACGAACACATTTAGTGCAAACAGACACAAACTTTCCAGTTTGAAGTGCGACGATTATTTTGAGAAGATTAACATTAAAGCTGTAGAATTGGCAAAAAAAGCGGCTGAGCAAGCGAAGAAACCAGTTTATGTGCTCGGAGATATGTCTTCTACCGGAGGGTTGGTGAAACCTCTAGGAGAACTTGATTCAAGATACGTCTACAACGTTTTTAAAGAGCAGGCGAAAGTACTTCTTGAAGCCGGTGTTGACGGATTCATAATCGAGACCATGAGCGATATTAAGGAGTTAAAGCTCGCTTATTTGGCAATAAGAGACGTAGCTCCCAACGTTCCATTACTTGTTAGTATGACCTTCGAGGAAACTGGTGTCAGTGTCACTGGAACAAGCGTTGAGAACTACGTTGCACTCTTTAACGAACTTGATGTCGATGCAATAGGCACAAATTGCACATTGACTCCCGACAAAATGCTCGATATTCTAAGACGGCTTGCAATGTACTCTGTTAAGCCAATTTTCATTGAACCAAACGCTGGAAAGCCAACGCTAACTCCTGACGGAAAATTGGTGTACAAAACAACTCCTGAAGAGTTCGGACTTTATGTTCAAGATTTTGCGGAACTTGGCGCAAATATCATAGGAGGGTGTTGTGGTACAGGGCCGGAACATATTGATTTTATGGTGGAACTTATCAGTTACAGACGTCCGAAAGCGAGAGAAGTAAAGAAACTGGAGGTCCTAACCAACAGAACTCATATGGTTACCGTTTCACCATTCTTAATCGTTGGAGAGAGGATAAACGCGTCAGGTAAGAGGAAATTACATGAGCACATAAGAACTTTTAATCTTAAACCCCTACTCAAATTGGCAAAAGAGCAGGAAGAGGAAGGTGCTCAAGTCATCGATATAAATTTTGGTATTGAAACGACACTTGTTGATGAGCATTTCAGGACGGTGATTCAGGAGCTTGATAGATACGTCTCTCCTCCGATTTCGTTTGATATTCAAAATGATGAATTCCTTGCCATTGCACTCTTTGAGTATCCCGGGCGACCGCTGATCAATTCTTCAAAGGCCAACAAGCGTCAGCTTGATAAAAAAGTGGAACTTTTGAAAAGGTACGGAGGAATGTTAGTCGTTTTAGCGATGGACAGTGAGATTCCCGAGAGTGCGGACGAGAGATACAGACTTGGGAAATGGGCTGTGGAATATCTCGAATCGGTTGGTATTTCAAGGAATCGTATTTTTGTTGATCCGCTTGTAATGCCGTTTGGAGCGAAAAAAGATTACAGCGTTACACTTGATACTATCGAGAAACTTTCAAAAGATGGTATCCAGACAATCATAGGTCTTTCAAATTTCAGTTTCGGAATGCCCGAAAGAGAAGCTTTGAATGCTTCACTTCTCGTAATGGCAATTGAACGAGGCCTGACGGCTGCGATTTTGAACACAAAGGAATATGCTACAATGAAGGTGCTTAATGGTATGAAAACGTTGAAATTTGCACAGGATTTGGCAGCGAAGATTGAAAGTAGCCAGAACGATCTTGTCAGTTTTTTACTACGTGGAAGTGTGCAGGATGCTGAGATGTTTTGTTTTTCTTTTCTTGAAACAATGGGACCATTGGGAGTGATACAGGGAGTTGTCACCGATGCGATGGAAAAGATAGGACAACTGTACGCAGAAAACAAAATTTTCCTACCACACTTGATTTTGGCTGCGGAGACAATCAAACCGGTATTGGCAAAACTTTTGGAGTTGGTTAGCAACGCAAGTTCGGTGAGATTAGGAAAAGTTTTACTTGCTACGGTTGAAGGTGATATTCACGATATAGGGAAAAGAATAGTTGCAACAGTGTTGGAAAGTAACGGTTTTGAGGTGGTAGATATCGGAAAAGACGTACCTGCCGAAAAGATCCTCGAGGCAGTAAAGTATCACAAGCCAGATATTGTCGGCCTTTCAGCCATGATGACAACCACTGTCCTGAATGTGGGGGAAGTCGTAAGAGTACTTAAGGAAGCAAGTATTGACGTTCCTGTTGTTGCTGGAGGAGCGTCGATGAACGAAGAACTCGCACAGCGTTTTGGATGTTACTATGCGCGCGATGCACAAGAGGCGGTGAAATTATGTAAGCACTTAATGGAACGTGTACGTTATCACATGCGTTCGGAATAGTATTTGCTCACCTTCTCGAATGCTTCCTCCAGCTCTTTAAGTTTGCGACTCCGTTCTTCTTCATCGATATTCAATTGTGTTATTTTCTTCACAAGTTCGTAGTATCTTTGACTGACCTGGGTATAGGTCATGTTTGGAGTTGCATTGAGCAACGAGAAGGCTTTATAGAGTTCAAACGCATCTTCAGAAGCATTCTCAGGTTCCTTTGATTTCCTTACTTCACGTTCGGAACGATGTGTAGACCTATAAGTTGGTTGGGATTCCTCTCCGACTTCTTCTTTACTGCGTTTGAGTCGAGCGCGGATGATTTGAACGAAGCTGGAGGCGAAAACAAAGAACACAAAAATAGGTATCAGGCTTCTCATGTCGATGCCAAAAAGTTTGACAGTGTGAATAACGATTATAAGGAGAGGTATCAGAAAAGCTATTAGGAATATTACAAAGATCGCCGTCATACAACCTTGTATAAGCTTTCCGTTTCCAGTTCCTGTTTCCGAGTTTCTCTGCCTCAAATTTTCAGCTCCCTCACATATTGAAAATCTGTGATAGCCTATAAATACTCAGATTCTCAACACAAATCAACCAGCCTCCCGAACAACTCGGGAGGCTGGCTATTTCATTTCACAACTCCTTGAGTAATTATAGAATCACCGTCGATAAAAGTTACGATCGTTGCAGACGATTTGATTTTCTTTCCAAGTAATGAATTGATAAGTGGTTCGAAGTTGATAAAGACACCAGCAATGTACTTTGGGTCGTAGATGGATGTGAAGAACGTTCTGTTTCCAGGCTTGTACTTGTTCGGGGCAACAGTGTAAGTTATCATCCTATCCGGTTTAATTAGAATATACATCTCATTACCATTTTCACTCGTAATGACTCCGTACCTTTCATTAGAAATCGTGACGTACTTTTTCACTTCCCCAGGCATCTTTAGATTTGTGCCAAAAACTACACCGTACGATGAGATTGATACGTTAGCCTGTGATTGAGCTTCTTGATTGAGCATCTGGGCAAGCGTTGAGCCTATATCTGCACACATGTACATGACACCGGTAATACTAGTATTAGCTCCTTGTAAATTCAGCTTTTCTTGTAGGGGTTGAATGAGTGATTTCCTCAACGCATCGGGTATAGGTCTATTCACGAACATGAGGAAATCACCACCAACGTTTTTATCTGAAAGTATATCGATAGGCTTGGTTGTCTGAAGCTGTTTAACTTGGTTCTTTGCCTCGGTGTTCTTTGGATCAAGTTTCTGGTAGATAACGAGTCCGTTGTTCTCGATTTTCACGTGGCCATACCCTTCGTACTGCACCTTTCCGTCGTTGATGTTAATGTATGTAACGGCAAGGTTGCCTTGGAGCATGCTTGCAAGATTCGTTGGTATTTTGCCTCCGCCAACTTGTGGCAACTCGGAATACAGAAGGTAGTTATCGACGAATTTCACATTCTTCAGGGTTTCTGCTTCAAAAAAACCCTCGAGTATTTTTCGCATCCTTGCTGGGTTTTTCACCGGTCCAAGTGCCAGTGTCACTTTGCCATCAACATCAACTGCGAGCATGAGCTCTTTTTGGAAAAGATCAAAGTCATCTTTCGTGTATTTCATTGACAGAAGCTGCTGCTCAATGATACCAGTTACCAAAGATTCCAGACCGATACCACTGTCGGAGAGGAGTGTTTGACCTATCGGTGTTGCTTTGAAGGCATCGTAAGCTTTCGGTATATCCGGTACGTAGAGAATCGACGCATAGTTTTTTGGTAGAAACTTGAGTGCGTTTGCACTAACGAGATTTGCAAAAATCAGTAAGGTAAACATCAAGTATTTGATTCCAATGTTGTTTCTTAACATCTTTACACCTCCCGAGAGCGTTTGAAAAGATTATTGAAAATTTCGAAGAAAATTTCTCTTTTAATTGGCTTTTCAGTCTGGTAATTTGCAAGTTCTGGTTTTCCACCACCTTTTCCTCCGAAGTATCTTTTCAAGGCTTCCACAAAGACTCTGACATCGTAAGTCTTCGAAGCGAGTGTGTACTTGTAACCATCGTAAAAAATCAGAACTTTCCCATCCAGATTCGCGTACTTTGCTAAGAAATTACCAACTTCGGTGTAACCCTCCATGTACAGGAGCTGTTCTTGACCTAGGCTGGTTAAATTTAACGCCAGTATCTTTGCGTACTCTTCCGAAAGTCTTGAAAGCAGCAATCCTCGCTCCCTTGCTTGGTCTTGAAGCTTTCTAACCCTGATTAAAATTTCATCCACGGATGCTGTTAGTTGTTTAGATAATTCCTTGAGGACATCCGTATATTTTTGAAAGTACCTAAGTGCCCGAAAACCAGACACTGCGTACACTCTGGTCAATTCGCCCTTTACTTTTTCCGTTCCAATGATCTTAATTATCCCGACTTGACCAGTGGTATCGGTATGGAAGCCTCCACATGCGGAAATATCAAAGTCTTCTATCTTTATCAACCTTACAAGACCGCTTATTTTACCACTGAGGGGTTTACGCAAATTGTAGTTTCCGGTTTGTTCGGATGTGGTAACGATTTCCTGGACAGCCAAGTCCTGCTGGACTATCCTGTTTGCCAAGTCCTCGACTTCTTTCAAGACAGACGACTCGATGTACGGAACGTCGACATCTATCGTGGAGTATTCTTCTCCCATATGAAAACTGACAGTTTCTATATCGGCTACGTGAACAAATGCTGCTGATAGAATATGCTGACCCGTGTGTTGCTGGGCGATGTCCATTCGACGAGATAAGTCCAGTTCAACCCGGTAAATGCCAGGTTCAACATAACCTTCTACTTCAACAAGTGTCTGTCCCCCATCTTCGAAGACACGTAAAATTGACGTTCCGTTTATCAATCCTCGGTCACCAAGTTGACCGCCCTTTCCGTCGGGATACAGTCCACACTTACCTGTCACTAACACGATTTTACCGTTGAGCTGCTGAACATCTCGAACTTCTACAGTTGGTTCGAGGTACTTTTCTGGAATTCTCATAACGCTTCACCCTTTTTCAAGCCCCGCTTCTTAGGTTTTTCAAAAGTTTTAATGTTCGATTCAGTCTGCTGATGGTTCTGTCGCGTCCGAGAACGGTGATACTCTCAAAAAGCCCGGGTGTAACAAGTCTACCGAGAACCGCACCACGAACTGTTTGAAAGACTTTGTTCGTTCCAAATCCAAGTTCCGCAGCAATTGAGCGCAATGTTTGTTCGACATTTTCAATAGACAACGTTTGGAGCGATTCGAAAGCTGCGAGCGACTTTTCCAAAATTATCTCAGCTTCTGGTTTGGAAAGGAACTTTTCAATGTATTCCTGCTCGTATTCAAAATCTTCCCTCAAGAAAGGAATAGCAAACTCATAGAGTTGCTTGAGGGTGTTTACTTTCTCCCTACAAATCAGTGCAACTGAATTTGGAATTTTTTCGTTTACGCCCACAAACTCCATCCAACTTTTCAGTTCCGATTCGAGTTTTTCAACTCCAAGAGCCCTTAGGTGCTTCCCATTTAACCATTCAAGTTTTTGATAGTCGAAAACGACGTTCTTGTTGGAGATTTGGTCAGGTTCAAAATCTTTGATTTTTTCTTGGTAGTCAAATATTTCTTCCTCAACGCTCCAACCGAGTATTGCAAGATAATTTACTAGAGCCTTAGAAAGGTAACCTTCCCGACGAAAATGCTCAACGGCTGTTGCCCCGTGGCGCTTACTCAATGGGGTTCGGTCGGCCCCGAGGATAAGGGGAATGTGCATGAATTTTGGCGGGGTCCACCCGAACGCTTCGTAGAGGAGTATTTGCTTCGGGGTGTTGGATATATGGTCTTCTCCACGAAGTACGTGCGTGATATTCATCAAGTGGTCATCAACTACGACTGCGAAGTTGTAAACCGGAAAGCCATTTGACTTTAGGATTATGAAATCGTCCATGTGTTCGGTTGAAAATTCAATTTCGCCTTTCAACATATCTTGAAAGGCAACTTTTCTGTTTTCTGGTACTTTGAAGACAACTGTGAAAGGATTACCGTCGGTTGGTTCTTTGGTTGTTGTGTAGAGTAACTTTTTTGGGTCATCTTTATCATAGACAGCAAAGTACGCATGACCTCTTTCAACTAGTTCGTAAGCGTACTTTTTGTAAAGATTCAATCTTTCACTTTGGCGGTACGGTCCATAATTTCCTCCACAATCGGGTCCTTCATCCCAGTATAGGCCGAGCCATTTAAGGTCGTTCATAATAGATTGCTCGGACTCCCGGGAGGATCTCTCGGTGTCGGTGTCCTCTATTCTAAGAATGAACTTCCCACCATGCTTTCTTGCAAACAACCAGTTGAAGAGAGCCGTTCTGGCTCCTCCAACGTGCAGGTATCCGGTCGGACTTGGTGCAAATCTTACTCTAACTTCCATCTTTGTAACTCCTTTCTTGGGTTCCTCCTCTTAAGTCATCTTCTAATTAGCACCAACGGTACGTACAGTTCTTCATCGGTAAGGCTACCGTGAAGCCCGGCCAAACGTTCTTCGCCACCACTGTAGAGGTAGGTGAAAGCGCTCTGGCCAGTCGTTAACATTATAACATCACCAATTCGATTGTACAACTCTGGATGAATTCTCCCGGTACCAAAAAATCCTTCGACCACAGCGTCTTTTGAGTTGAGAAAATAAGTCGCGTGAGGATAGTTTTCCTGGAAGTAATCTATTATAAACTGTTGCATGTGTTTTTTCTGCAAGTAGAAATACATCATACGCATTTCTCCACCAGGAGGGCAAGAAAGTACGCGGTTAAACGGATCGCTTGGCTTTATGATGTGATTCTCACTACTTGGAACCTGTACCATTCCGTGATCGGAAGTTATTATAAATAGAGTATCCTGAGGTAGGTGGTTTTCTACGAACATCTTTAGCTCTCTCAGAATCCTAAGTAGCTCCATTTCGTACGCTTCGCTATCGGGACCTTTTTTATGGCCCAAGCCATCCAGGTGCCCCCAGTATATATACAGTAAACCATTCCAGTCTTCAGCAAGTCGTTTTTTCAACGTAGCAAGTAAGTCCCCCATGTAATGATAAGTCATTATATGGGCATTTCGGTGTATCAGGTAAGATAGACCGGAATTTGCGATTGTAGAATGGGTAAGTACCCCTCCATAAAGCCCTTTTTCTTTCATTAAGTCAAAGACATTCTCAAGACGGTGAAAGCGTTTCTTAATTAATCCAGAGAATATGTTTCCTTCTATTCCTGGATAGGTGAATTCTATCATGTTCGTGATCGAACCGACTTCACGCAGGTACAGTATGTACCCGACAAGACCATGTTCTTGTGGAGTTTTTCCGGTGAACCAACTTGTAACGGCTGCTACGGTGGTTGTGGGAAAAACACTTGAAACCTTTATGACGTATTCGAAATTGAGGAGGCGATTAACTTGAAGGAACTTATTATAGCTAAGCCCGTCAATCAAAAAGACGATGACTTTACTACAATTTTTGAAAAACCCCTCGAAGTTGCCTTCGAGGGGAAACTCCGAATGTTGGGCCTCACAGCCAAAGTATTTTAGTATAGAAGAGACAACATTAACGATGCTTTTCGAATAATCAGGTTTGTTCATCATATCTTTCACCTCTGAGAGAAGACAATTATCCTTTCACAGCTCCTTTTACAAGTCCACCTACTATGTATTTTTGCATCAAGAGGAAGAGTATGACCATCGGAACCATACCAATTAGCGCAGCGGCAGTGAAGAGTCCCCACTGCGTTTCGAATGGACCTGTGGAGAATGTGTAAAGACCGATTGCGTAGGTATATTGTTTGACATCTTGGAGAATTATCCTTGCAAGAACGAATTCGTTGAACGTTCCCATGAACGTCAAAATGACGATAACTGCCAAAATTGGTGAAGCCAATGGTAATACAATTTTGACAAATGTTTGCCACCTGGTAGCACCGTCGATCATTGCTGCTTCTTCTAAGGAATCGGGAATTGTGTCGTAGTAACCTTTTATGAGATACATGTTGTAAGCGATTCCTCCAAGGTATGCAAAGATTAAACCGGAGAGTTTATTCAACCCAAACCCTGGGATGTATTTACCGGCAAATGATAAGAACGTGTAGATCGCTATCATGTACATTATGGCGGGGAACATTTGAATGAGCAGGAGCGACATGATTCCGTATTTTCTACCTTTGAACCTCATACGACTGAAGGGATATGCCGCAAGTGCCGTAACAGCCGTGATTATGATCGCAACACTCAAGGAAACTATCACGCTGTTCATGATCCACCTGAGTAGATAATGATCTGGCTTGCGCTGCCAAATCTGGTCAATTCTGAAGGTTGCCGCATCGATCAGTTTGAGAGAGTTGCTCAATTCCTTGATTTTCAGCTTATCTGAAAGTTCCGAGGCCTTTCTGGACATGACGTTCATGTTCGGAACAACGTTATTCCTGTAAGTAGAGAGCACCGTGTCGATAAGTCTTTCCAAAGCCACAGGCCTAACCTTTATACCCGCTTTCGACGTAGGCATGAATTTTGGCCCTATTTGCTCAACTTGTGCCAAGTATTTCTTCAAATCCTTAATAAAAGGCTCGTAATTTTGGGAGAACAGTTCGTAGTTGTTGAACACATCTCGTGCGGTGCCAGGCCAATCAATGTTGCGTACTAGATTTCGCAGAGATTTTTGTTCTTTAGAACCTTCGGATAGCAGCGCAGCAAAGTCACTAACTAAGCCAAAGACTTTTTTAGATTGTAGGTTGAAAGCTTGTAACTGTTCGGGAAGCTTGAGGTTTTTAATCTTGTCTTTAATTTCCGCAAGAGACTTTTTGAGTAATTCTGAGCGCAAGTAAATGATTGCGGGCTTTAGTTCCTCGTACGCTCTTGACAACTCAAGTTCAAGCTTCTCCAGTTGTGACTGGATATTATGTATCTTAACCCTCAAGTTTTGTTGCTGCTTTTGAACATTCAACAGTTTGGCTGTTGTTTCGTCGAGTCTCCTTATTAAGCTTGCGCTTTCTTTGATGGTAGAAGATACCCTTATGGTGAACGTCTCTATCATGTTCAAGAAATCTGCGTAGATAGTTGCTTGATTTCCAAGGTTGTTTTCCCACTTTTTCAGAATGTTTCTGTAAGTCTCCTGGAATTTTTTCAGCGTGTCCACGACTTTTTGAAGTGATTCGTATCGTTCGACTTTTAATTGTAGCTCGGCTAGTTGGGCCAGAGTTGTCACGAAGTGGTTCTTTACACTGTTTTCATCAGGTAAGCTCTCGGCAACAAGTTCAGACTTAGCTGAACGATCTAAGAGTTCCTCGGCAACAGCGAGTGCCTGTGTGTACTCTTCCAGTTGTGGTAATAAGAGACTTTCAATGGTTTTGTACTGTGTTTTAAATTGCGATAAAAGAGCATAATATTTCTTTTCCAGTGGTTGTAGTTCGGACTGCAACGTTGCAAGTTCCGATTTTAGGGTGTTAATCCTTTCCTTTCTAGAACCTATCATCTTGTACCATTCAGCTTGCCCTTCAGAAGGTGCAACGAGGTTACCGAGAGGTTCCAACTCAAAGCCGGCGTCTTGTAGTTCGTAAGCAGCTATGTTTAGGTATCTATCCGGTTTTTGAAATTTTAACTGTGAAATGATGGTGTCGACATTTTTGGCGAACATCTCAGTGAGTTTGTCAGAATTCTTCTCAAAATATTCTTTCAGGAAACTAATCTCTTTATCCACACGTTTTTTCAAATTTTCGGTTTCGTTGATGTATTTCTTAAACCTTTCTATATCGGTTGCGAGGAGTTTTTTTGCTTGTTCTATCGATATATTCTCATGAGGCGGCGCCATTAGAACAAGCGCATCGATGTCAGACACGAGTCTTGGACCGTTCTTCTCAGGTGCAAGCAGGTCAATGTAATTTTGCAAAGTCAACCTTGTGCTGAAGAGTTTTGTTGAGAATGCCGCATTATCTCGCCTGAGCGATGTGGAAACCACCCAGACGATTGGAAAAAGCACAACAAAACATATTAGTACAAGGATAAAATGGGTGAGGAATTTTCGTTCTCTCTTGACCATCATCTGTTCACCTCTTCGAACGAACCTGATAATTTGAAGTTAATGAAACTTAAACTACCTACGATGAGAAATATCAGTATTGAAATCGCAGATGCAAACCCGAAATCCTGTCCCCTTCCGCCTTCAAAAGCGAGCTTATAAGTATAGGATATTAGTATATCAGTGGCACCGGCTGGTGTTGTTGTGTTGGGCATGGCCGGACCTCCACCAGTCAGAAGGTAAATATTAACAAAGTTGTTGAAATTGAACGCGAAGCTTCCAACAAGTAGAGGGGCAACCGTTGTCATCAGGAGTGGGAACGTGATTTTCCAGAAGCGTTGCCACTTTGTTGCACCGTCAATTGCTGCTGCCTCGTAATAGTCTTCTGGAATGCTCTGCAGCGCGCCCAGTGAAACCACCATCATGTAGGGGAATCCAAGCCACGTATTTACGGTCAGTACTGCAACCTTGGCCCAGAATGGGTCGTTGAACCATCTGATAGGTTCACGCCCGAAGAGCCCCGTAATAATGAACTTATTCAAGATACCGTATGTTTCATTAAAGAATCCGTTCTTCCAAACAAGCACGGAAATAAAGGCTGGAATTGCCCACGGAATTATTAAAAGTGACCTGTATATCGTTCTTCCTCTAAGATTTGGATTGTTAAGCACCAAAGCCAAGGAAAGCCCGATAACAAACGTGAACAGCACACTCAGTGCAGCCCATGTGAAGTTCCAAACGAATATTCTCGCAAACGGACCTGAGATTGTTGGGTCGGTGAAGATGCGCGTGAAGTTTTTAAACCCGTATCCTGAAATATAGCCAGCAACCGCAAAACGTTCGCCTTTTTCGTTTATATCGTAAATCGTACCATTTTCTTCAATTAACGGTTTTCCAGTTTTCGTGTTTATAAGTACAACTTTAACTATGCTCTTTCCTCTCTCTATGACTTCAGCGAGTCCTAGCTTGTACAGATGGCTTATTTCTACGAGTCTAAACGTCCCGTCTTCAAATTGGCGGATAGCAAATCTATTCTGAGCTGAGTTGACGAATTCTATTTTACTTAGAATAGGGAACAGAATCTGGTATCTAAAAAAGTCTTCGTTTACGCTGGTTTCAGGATCGTCTGGGGAATAGAAATATTTGAATATCCTTCCTGCATCGAAAATGAATTCGATGCGTCCCTCCTGTCTCTCAACACGAAGACCGCTCTCACTTAGCTTCATCAAATCCGCTTCAGCAAGGATGATGCTTCCTGCCTCACTTTTTAGAACCTTGTAATCTCTCGCAATAAACGTGTCTTTTCCATCGCTCATGACAATCTTGAAATCTTGCGTTGGACGCGTTCCCTCATAACGGACGTAAATCGAGTAACTAAACTGCTTTCCGCCTTCAACTACGTACGTGTAAATTGGATCAACTAAAAGACGTTCGATCACTTCCTGCCTTGTTGAGATATGCCCTGTACCATAATTTGTAAATGCAGTTCGGATGGTAAAAGCTATTGGGTAAAGCACAAGTATGAAAAGGAGCACCAAAGCTGGAATCATGTACCGGTATGGGTACGAGTTTCTGTTGATGATGAAAAAGTCAATTAAAAAAATCAAAACAAACAGTGTAACGGAAAGTTCGTAGAATCCTTTGCTAAAAAGAAATATACCTCCTAAGACGGAAAAAATCGTGAATAGTACCAGCAGAGTCCATCCTAAGATTCGAAAAAGTTTCATCACTTTTCTCCTCCTTGACGAGGTTTCAAAATGGCGGGGGAGCTTTAAAAAAGCACGGGGCAACGCCCCGTGCCCCCTTAATCATTTCGAACCCTATTATTTAATTTGTGCCCTGATTTGAGCAACAGCGTCAGCAAGTGCCTTTTCCGGAGCTACACCTTGGTCAAGGGCTTTAGCAAGAGCGTCACCCATAGCGCCCCAAACCGCGGCCATTTCTGGAACGTTAGGCATTGGCAAACCATACGTTCCCAGGAAGTCAGCAAATTTCTTTGTAACTGGATCCCTCTTCATAACTTCTTCGTTGACATCGATTCTTGATGGGCATCTTGGGTCTGCTTGCCAAATCTGGAACATGATATCTTTCGTAGCTATGAACTTTGTGAGGAAGTCGAGAGCAAAGAGTTTATTCTTGCTCTTTGCGTTGACCATGAATCCCTGTGCACCGAAGAATGGTCTCGGTTTCTTTCCACCAGGCAGATCTGGAATTGGAGCAACGTCGAAATTAATACCCGCTTGTTTCCAACCAGGAACTGCCCATGGGCCGTTGATAATCATTGCGGCAAGACCGTCTTTGAAGAGACCATCCATTGTGTTGTAGTTGTCGCCAGGAGTGAGTATCTTTTCATCGACGAGTCTCTTGATAAGTTTGAGAGCGTCGATTGCACCTTGGTTTGCCAAACCAATGTCTTTGACATTAAGTTTTCCGGTCTTATCTTTACCAAATACGTAACCGCCCATACCGAAGAATGCAAATGAGCTGAAGTAGAAGTTCTTATAGTCGTAAATGAAGCCCCTAACCTCTCCACCATAGTCCTTTTCAATCTTCTTTGCAAGTGCTATCAATTCATCAAACGTCTTTGGAGGTGTTTTTACGTAGTCTTTGTTATAGATTAGAGCAGGGCCGTCAAAAGCATACGGAATTCCGTAGAGTCTTCCACCGTAGGTGAAACCTTCGAGTGGTGTCGGGAAATACTTGTCCTTATCCGGTAAGTTTTGAATTGGTTCAAGCAGACCATTCACAACAAGCTCTCCAACCCAGTCGTGAGCACCGACGATGATATCTGGACCTTCACCAGCGGGAGCAGCCGTGAGGAATTTCGGTTTGATGTCGCCAAAGTTCACTTGAACAACGTCAACTTGAACTCCATACTTGGCTTTGTACTGGTCGGCGAGTTTCTTGAGAATCGGTACCTGTGCTTCTGATGTCCAGATGGTGATCTTCTTTGTTTGTGCAAATACCATAAAGACAAACAAAACAGCCAAGAGAACCGTCAAAAACTTCCTCATACGCTCTACCTCCCCTTTCAAAGTGGCATGACGGAGTGACTTGATCTTCCAAA
>JAUQPP010000044.1 GCA_030550315.1 Thermotogota bacterium
CAGTGGATCACTTGCTAGTTCACCACAAACTCCCACCCATTTTCCAACCTTATGTGCTTCTTCCGTTGCAAATTTCATCAACTTTAGAACAGATGGATCAAGGTGATCGTAAACGTACTGAACGCGGGGATTATTCCGGTCGGCTGCGAGTATATACTGCGTGAGGTCGTTGGTTCCAAAACTAAGGAAATCAACATAATTCAAAACACTCCGAATGGTTAACGCGATGGATGGAACTTCAACCATGATTCCAAATTCAACTGGCATTGCGCCAAATTCGCGCTCTAAAAAATTACGAATCCAGAGAACATCATCAGCAGTACTGACCATAGGGACCATCAGTTTGAAGTTACTCATGCCCGAAACCCGTAGTAGGGCTTCCACTTGTTGTTTAACGACCCAGGGGTAGATTTTGTAAACTCTCATTCCACGAACTCCTAAGAAAGGATTTTCTTCTCGCTCAATCTGGATGTAAGGTGCCGCCTTGTCCCCACCAACGTCCAAAGTTCTGACAACAACAGGTTTTTCCCTAGAGAGTTCAGCAACCTCCTGGAAAAATTCTGCTTGTTCCTCAACGGAAGGCGGTGCCTGCCTGTCCAAGAACATGAATTCCGTTCTAAGTAGACCGATTCCTTCCGCACCATTACGATAAGCCTCTAAAACGGTTTCCAGTGGTCCACAATTCGCAACGATCTCCACCCGTTTTCCATCTCTAGTTCTTGTCGATCGTGACTCGCTTTTCGAGGCTTCGATTTTTCCCACAAGTATTGCCTTCTTTTGCATCATTTTTCGTAGTGCTGACTCAGAAGGCTCTACCAGTACTCGACCCGACGTTGCGTCCAAACAAACATTCGTTCCATCGGGAATTTGTAATATCTCATCTCCAACTCCTGTAACGGAGACAATACCAAGCATTTTTGCAAGGATTGCAACATGAGAGTTCGGGCCGACGTCGGTCATAACTAAACCAGAAATGGAATATTCCAGCAGCGACAAAATTTCCGAGGGATATAGTTCCTTAATGATGACAATGCTATCACTTGACAATTTTTCTTTACCGACCGATAAATCCATTCCCGTAAGAATCGAAAGTAGATTCATCTTTAAATCACGCAAATCCGCTCTCCTCTCCTTCATGAATGACGGACCGTTTTCAAACTCATGCTCAAGTTTTTCAAAGAAACGGTTCACGCTTTCGGTAAGACTTAGACCCGACGACACGCCACCAACAATTGCCGCAAAGGTTTTAGGGTCATTCAATAGCGAGATCTGGAATTCATAAATTGCAGCCAAATAGTCCGCGCTCTTCCCTTTAAGTTGGATGATTTTTTCCTTCCTGGAATGGAGCCTTTTTGTAAGAGTTTCGAACGCGTTGTGAAGAATCTTCAAATCAAAGTTTTGCGGAATAGTTGGGTGAAAAGGTTGTTCATACATGTTGTGCTGTAGTAGAATAGACTTCCCAATTGCAATACCAGGGAACAGCGGAATCCCCACAAATAATAATCGAGCCTCAGTAACCTGTTCTTGTTTTCTACGATTCCCCACTGCAATTTCCTCTCTCGTCACTTCGGCATCAGCAATCGCGGTATTTTCCAATTCGATAAGTTTCGACTGAATTAGTTCCCTCAGTGCACTTAAGGCCTCTTTTGCATCATCTCCCTCGGCAACTATTTCGACCAGCTCACCTTTCTCAGCCATCGCTTTGGTGGAGACTTCCACAAGACTTTTAGCGTCCGCAAAGTCCCCACCCCGCGTAACGTTTCTCACTTTTATCCGGCTGGAGAACTTCGAAGCGATCTTTACAAACATTGCTGCGGGACGAGCGTGAAATCCTGAAGGAATAGCAACTTCAACAAGCGCAGATTTAGAAGAGCTGGCAACTGATATCTCTTGGGGAGCTTCCGAAGATAATTTTCCTGTTGCAACAGCCATTCTCTTCAATCTTTCCAAGATTTCCGAAATTTGCGCGCCCGCAACAGCAAGTGAGGTAACAGTTAATGCGCCTTCGAATAGCGGTGCGTATGAAATGTAGACTAAACTTTTCAATTCTTCCGGTAGACTTTCAAGACATAACTCTGCAGTTAAGAATGAGCTTCCTAGATCCCCCAAGATAATAATCCCTTCGTCCGAGGCAGAATTTTCGATAGCTTGGAGAATCTTTTCATAGCTCGTTCCAAACCCACCATCGTCGAGTCCACCGGCAGCGGCTATCCTTACCCGTGATTCCCAATTCGGTATCATTTTTATCATTTCAAGAATGCCCTGAGCCAAACGTTCACTATGTGAGACGATGACTAACCCTATCATACTTTTACTCGCCCCGTTTTTGAATTGTTATCCAGAATGAAGTAAAAACAATTGAAAATAGTATCCTGCTAACAAACCTAGAACGCTACTAAATGCTACTAAAAACATCTACTCACTCGAGGTTAACGCGAGTATGAAAATCAAAAAGCCGAGCCAGACAGGCATGAATTTGAGTTTTGACAGTTTCAACCCTCTCTAACAGCAACGTTGTACATAGCTTTAAAAAGCAAGTATGACGAAGTTGCTCCTGGGTCTTGATGTCCAATACTTCGGTTTCCTAAGTAACTTGCCCGTCCTTTCGTTGCTCGAAGTGGAATTGTGTTTTTCGCACCATTTTCAGCGGCTTTCACAACAATTTCCAGGATTCTGGTTAGATTTCTGTTACCATCTAAGAGCTCCTTCTCGAACGCTTGTAAGGCTGGTTCTATAGCGTCAACCATGGTTTTTTCACCCAGTGTAGCTTTTCCTCTTGCCTTGATACCGTTGAGTGCTGATTTTAAAACGTTCAACAAGTCTTCAACACTAAGTACTTCTTTACCAGCCGTTTCGTTCGCAGCTGAAAGAAACGCAGTTCCATATAAGGGACCGCTGGCACCTCCGACCGTTGATATCAAAATCATGGCGCAAGATTTGAGAATCTCACCGATACTTTTCTCTTTCAGACCATCAAGTTGAGCGATAATTTTCGAGAAACCTCTATCTATATTGATTCCGTGGTCGGCATCTCCTATGGCGGAATCCAACTGGGTGAGGTAATCCTTATTTTCCGCTATGATTCGTTGCGCTTCCATAAGGAAATCGATTACATGCTGTTTTGTTATAAGCTTTTCCATACTCAACTCACATCCCCCATCTGAGAGCTGGAGTTCGTACTGGGGCATCCCATAGTTTCACGAGCTCATCATCAAGTTTCAAAAGTGTTATCGATACACCTTGCATTTCCAGAGACGTAATGTACCTTCCAATCAACTTTCTTTCAATGATTATTCCTTCCTTTTCGAGTATTTTGTGAAGTGCTCGGTATACAATGAAAAGCTCTATGTCGGGCGTACCTCCCATACTATTCACGAATGCTAACACACGATCACCTTTTTCAAATGGTAAGTCCCGAATGATTGGATAAGCAAGAAGTTCTGTAAGCTCGTTGGCACTTTTTATCTTGATTCGTTCTCTACCAGGTTCGCCGTGAATTCCTATTCCGAGTTCTATTTCTTCTTCTGCAAGTTCAAACGTTGACTTTCCAGCCGCTGGAACTGTGCAAGGTGTTAGCGCCAGCCCCATACTCCTTCCATACGAATTGACTTTCCTACAAAGTTCGACCAAATCTTTGAGTTCGTACCCTTTCTCTGCGGCTGCACCGCAGATTTTTTCCGCAAGTACAGTGGTTCCAACTCCTCTTCTACCTTGCGTATACAGACTATTTTCAACGGCTACGTCATCGTCGATAATTACATTTTCTACATCGATACCTTCAGATTTTAACATGTCAGCAGCCATTTCAAAGTTCATGACGTCTCCACTGTAGTTTTTTACGATGAACAAAACACCTTTGTCAGAATGGACCATCTTTGCTGCCTCGTACATTTGGTCGGGTGTTGGTGACGTAAATACCTCTCCCGGGCAAGCGGCGTCCAACATTCCATACCCAACAAAACCAGCGTGCATAGGCTCGTGTCCACTACCACCGCCCGAGATGATAGCAACCTTACCTTTAACAGGAGCATCAGCTCTGTAAACATACCTTGGTTGGAGGGAAACTTTCAACAGCTCGGGAAACGCCAATCCCAAGCCTTCGATAGATTCCTTCACCACATCCGCAACGTTGTTAATCAACTTTTTCATGATTTTCACCTCGCGTCGAAAGTTTAGTTTGATTTGAAAAACCCACGTGGGAACATCGAGTTCCCGGAACGTGGGCGAGTCAAACAGTTTGCAAAACTTGTTCCTACCTTGTTATTCTGACTCAATAACTGGTACCGAGTTGGTAGCCAGAATTTTACCAGCAAACAAGTCATAAAGTACCGTACCGAAAATTGCACCCAAGAAAGGTCCAATTATAGGTGCCACAAACCAATATGCGCTTTCGAACAAACCTTGTGTTCCAGCAATCGCTCCGAAAAGTCGCGGACCTAAGTCACGTGCTGGGTTGATCGCATAACCACTTGGCCCTCCAAGCGATAAACCGATACCAAGGACGGACATACCAACCATGAACGGGCCAAGGTTTGCCTTAACACCAAGGTTTTTGGAATCACCGATGGCAAGTACCGCGATCAACAGAACTGCAGTCCCTATAATTTCGGCTACAAACGCGTTAGTTAGTGAGTACCTACTTATTGAGGTAACATCCGAGGCACCACCCCAGAAGGCTTTCTCAAAAATCGAACCGGGACCAGTACACCAAACATTTGGCATACCAGCTGCTCTCAGTCCTTCAAAGTAGGTCAAGTACACACCAAAAGCACCTGTGAATGCACCAGCGATCTGTGCAACCCAGAAGGGTACCACCTTAGACCACGGGAACCCACGTTTTACAGCCAGAGCGAGTGTCACAGCAGGATTTAAGTGCGCTCCACTAACTCCACCAGTAGCATATACGGCTACCATGACAGCCATGGCCCATCCAAAAGTAATCGTGTTCCAGTTGTATGCGGATGAGGCCAGCCTCGGTGCCAAACCAACGTTTGCAACGACCCCATCCCCAAGCAAAATTAACAGAAACGTTCCAAAAAACTCTGCAGCTAGTTCGTTCCCTAAGGTGCTTTTTTTCATTTTCGCTCCCCCCTTAAACTTTGGTTGTTAAATTTCCCATCCAACGTCGCGAAGGCTCTTTGTCCAACCCAATGATCTTTTAACGGCTTCTTGCCAACCAGCGTAAAGTTTCTTTCTTGTCTCTTCACCCATCTTCGGTTCAAAGATCCTGTCCGCTTTCCACATTTTTTCGATTTCGTCCAGGTCTCTCCAGTATCCAACAGCCAAGCCAGCCAAATACGCCGCACCAAGTGCCGTAGTTTCTTGGATAACCGGTCTAACAACCTTCGTTCCAAGGATATCGGCTTGGAACTGCATAAGAAAGTTGTTGTTGACAGCACCACCATCGACTCTGAGTTCAGTAACTTTGATGCCGCTGTCCTTTTCCATTTCTATGAGCACATCGTTAGTTAGGTAAGCAATACTCTCGAGTACCGCTCGCGCAAGGTGTGCCCTTCGTGTTCCTCTCGTAATACCGATTATCAAGCCTCTTGCAAACTGGTCCCAATAAGGTGCCCCAAGGCCGACAAACGCTGGAACAAAGTAGACTCCTTCGTTGGAAGCCAACGATGCAGCAAGAGGTTCCACCTCAGGAGCAACTTCGATGATTTTTAAAGAATCTCTAAGCCATTGAACAGCTGCTCCCGTGATAAATACACTACCTTCGAGCGCGTACTCGACTTTACCGTTTATACCCCAGGCAATCGTTGTTAAGAGGCCTTCGGAACGGTACGGTTTTTCGCCCGTGTTCATTAGCATGAAGTTGCCTGTACCATAAGTATTTTTCACCATACCAGCTTTAAAACACGCTTGACCAAAAAGTGCTGCCTGCTGGTCTCCAGCGTCTCCGGAAATAGGTACCGAGGCTCCGAAAACGTCCCTGTCGGTGTAGCCGTAAACTTCGCTCGAGGGTCTTGGCTCTGGGAGTATTGCTTTCGGGATGTTCAGTATGGCAAGAATTTCCTCGTCCCATTTGAGTGTGTGGATATTGAATAACATCGTCCTCGAGGCGTTTGAATAATCGATCACGTGCACCTTACCACCGCTCAGTTTCCAAATAAGATACGTATCTATCGTTCCGAAAAGAATTTCGCCCTTCTCGGCTCTTTCTCTAACACCTGGTATATTATCGAAAATCCATTTGATCTTCGGACCTGAGAAATATGAATCTGGGACTAAACCAGTTCGTTCCTTAATCAAGTTGTAGTGATTCTTCTTTATTTCTTCCACAATATCCGTGGTTCGCCTACACTGCCAGACTATTGCATGATAAACAGGTCGACCTGTGGATTTTTCCCAGAGCACCGTAGTCTCCCTTTGGTTCGTGATTCCGACTGCTACGATATCTTCTGGACTCACACCTGCTCGTTCCAGTGCGGTTCTGATTGCGCGCATCTGCGCGAGCCAAATCTCCTCAGGATCGTGCTCAACCCATCCGGGTTTCGGGTAGTATTGGGTAAACTCGTACTGTCCCACTCCGCATATGTTGCTCTCCCTGTCGAACACGATAGCCCTCGCACTCGTTGTTCCTTCGTCAAGAGCCAAAACGTACTTTGCCATAAGACCACCACACCTCCTACCTCTTCAGTCTCTTTTTGAGGTGTCGCACCAACTAATTTCGTGCGACCCGCCTATTCCCTTCACCTAAACCTTTTTATTGACACTTCGAGTGGCGATCACGTCCGCACCGGTGTTTAAGATATTGGGAATAATTACGTCACCTGTTCGTACCGGTGCTTTGACTTTCGTTTTTTTCACAATTTCCATAATTTCAAATATCATTCTCCTTGGCACTGGCTTATTGGTTTTCACGGAGACCAACTCCATTTCTCCATCTTCAACTAACACACTTGTTGGCAGTATTCTCTGCGGATCAAGAATCTCTTGCTGGGCGTAAGCAATACCTCTGTTACATCTATACCCCTCGACCACTGCTTCACCGTTCCCGCTTCCATGGTTGTACGATATTCGAACAGTCAGCCTACATCCTACTGGACACATTACACAAACCAATTTTTCTTCTCTCATGCTTCAACCACCTCTACAGTGATGTCTCCGACACCTATCTTTGGTTCTGGGATTTTAACGTTAACCATTTCACTTGGCATCAAGCTTGCGTGAACTTTGTTGTACAGAAGGTTGTTTCTCTGCTTAATCCTGATGATACCTCTGTCCATGGGTTTCTTCACACGCAAATAAATGTTCAAGTTGGTTCCCTCTTCGTAGTAGTTTGGAAAAAGTATCCCTACGTTCTGACCTTTTTCTAGGGGAAATTTCGCTGCTTCTTGCCCATTCTTAACGTAGAAGGCTGCGTATTTACCTGCTTTTTCACCTTCCTCGGTAACCCAATCGACAAGATCGTAGATTACTGTACAATTGCCCGCCGCGAAAATCCAATTCATGGATGTTCTACCTGAACTTGTACACACAATACCCTTAGTCCACGGGTCGGTTCGCAGAAAATCTTTAAACAAATTTGTTTGTGGTATCAGTCCAACTGATAGCACAAGTGTGTCGACCTTAAAAACTTTCTCAGTGCCGGCAATTGGCCTGAAGTTGTTGTCAAGTTCCGCGATCACTACTTCTTCAACACGATCTTTTCCACGTACTTCGACTACTGTATGGCTTAAGTACAAAGGTATGTCATAGTCCTTCAAGCACTGCCTGATATTCCGCTCTAATCCGCCAGGATAAGGCATTTTTTCGACAACCGCTTCAACCTTTATACCCTCGAGTGTAAGTCTTCTGGCCATGATCAAACCAATGTCTCCCGAGCCTATCACCAGTGCTCGATTTCCGGGTTTTCTGTTTTCAAGGTTTATCCACCTTTGCGCAACGCCTGCGGTGAAAATACCTGCAGGTCTTGTGCCTGGGAGCAGAATACCACCCATCGGTCGCTCTCGTGCTCCGGTGGTTACAACGAGCGTCTTAGGTCTGTATAGAACGATTCCTTCTCTTGAAACGACAATTACCGTCCTGTTTTTGTAGTCTATTGCCTTTACGAACTGATCGCCTTTAAACTCGACGTTCTCATAGTCTTTCAAAAGAGATTTAATCCTTTCCGCATACTCCGGTCCTGTTAACTCTTCCCGGAAGTAATGCAAGCCAAAACCGTTGTGTATACACTGATTCAAGATTCCTCCGGTTCTGTCTTCTCGCTCGATGATGATAACTTTTTGGACTCCTTCACGTGCTGCTCCAAGTGCTGCCCCCATTCCGGCGGCACCTGCACCAATGATTAAGACATCGACAGGTATCTCTCTCATGTTCTCACCTTTCCGTACAAAATTTTTGTTTTTTCATTACGCAACACTACATCGCTGACATCGACTCCTAATTCTCTAGCCAGGATTTTCATGATCTTGTGACTACAAAATCCTCCTTGGCAGCTTCCAAACATGGCCCTGGTTCTAAATTTTACACCGTCTACTGTTCGGGCACCACGTTTAATTGCTTCAACAATCTCACGTTCGGTAACTTTGTTACACGAGCAGATAATGTTCCCGGCGAGCGGGTCTTTTTCGATTATCCTATCCCAATCCTCAAGAGGCATTTGAATGTAACTTCTTATCCGCTTACGAATTGGATTAAAATTCGCTCTTCTGTGGAACGTTATTCCCATTGCTTCTTGGATTTCCTCAACTAAGAAGCAAGCTATTGCCGGTGCTGCGGTGAGGCCAGGTGATCTTGTTCCTATTGCGTTGAAAAATCCATTAACTTTTGTACGACCAACAATAAAGTCCTTGATCGGTGTTTCCGGTCTCAAGCCAGCAAACGTCTTGATTGAGGAACGGAAATCTATGTTCGGAGTCATTTTGAAAGCTTTCGCCATCAAAAATTCAAATCCCTGGATTGTTGTTGAGGTGTCCTCCCTAAATTTACGTTCTCCAGGCAGGTCCACAGCAGTTGGGCCAACGAGTATGCCTCCGTCAATTGTTGGGGTGACAAGCGTTCCTTTCCCAAGTGTTGATGGAGTTGGGAATAGGACACTCTTTACAAAACCACCGAACTCTTCCTTATCGAGTAGTATATACTCTCCTTTCCTTGGATGTATGGGAAGTGTCTCGACGCCCGCCATCTTTGATACGTAATCACCGTAAAGCCCCGCGGCATTTATCAGTACGTCAACTTCGAAGTCACCGTTATTTGTAACTACACGCTTGATCTTGTTGTTTTCGATGACGATATCCGTTACTTCGGTGTTCAAAAACAACTTCGCCCCGTTTTCAACGGCATTTTCCACCGCTGCAATTGCAATCATCCACGGTTCGATAATGCCTGCTGTGGGTGCCCACAACGCCGCTAGAACTTCCTGATTTATATTCGGCTCGTGGGCGAGGATTTTGTCCCTGTCCCAGATTTCCAAACCTGGAACCCCGTTTTCCAAACCACGTTTGTACAGTTCCTCGATAATCCTCAATTCTGCGTCCGAAAAGGCCAAAACCAAAGAACCAATTCTTTTGAATTCGATATCTAACTCCTTTGCAACGGCTGAATACATTTCGTTACCCTTAGCACAGAATTTTGCTCTTAGTGTTCCCGGTTCATCGTCGTAACCGGCATGAATTATGGCAGAATTTGCCTTGGTAACTCCCATTCCAACATCGAATTCTTTCTCAAAGATATAAACTTCTAAATCGTATCTCGTTAGTTCTCTCGCTGTAAGAGCGCCGACAGCTCCAGCACCTATAATGCCAATCCGCATAATCTGAACTCCTTTCTTCAACCGCATTAATCGCATTAATATTGATTTGGTGCAAAAAGAGAGACCCACCAACATACGGATGCTGCTCACAGCGATCCATATGAAGGATGGGTCTCTCTTTTACTC
The DNA here is from genome assembly GCA_030550315.1 of Thermotogota bacterium. GTDB lineage: Bacteria > Thermotogota > Thermotogae > Thermotogales > Fervidobacteriaceae > Fervidobacterium_A. The sequence goes on from JAUQPP010000044.1 coordinate 9,890, forward strand.
TGACCCTATGAACTTTTTTCTCATTGAGTTCTCGAGAACTTCAGGCAATTTTCCAGAGCTCTGGAGAACTTGTCGATACTGCTAAAGCGCCTGCTTCAATTGCTTTTCTGACTTGTTCCTCAGTTCTCACTAAACCTCCTGTGATCACAGGAACTGGCAGGACTTTTGAGAGAAATTTCGTCTCCTCAAAAAGGATCCCAGGTAAAATCTCCACAAAATCTGGCTTACAAGATTTTACAACATCGTACAAATTGCTTAGTACAGCTCCATCAACCAGGAAAACGCGAAGGATTGTTTTGAAACCACATGATTTTGCTAATTCGACAAATCCAGGTTTCGTTGAAACAACTCCCATGATCGAACCAAATCTTCGTAAAAAATTTAAGCCTTCCTTGTCCTCTCGTAAGCCCTTGAGAAGCTCAACATGAACAAAGCATTTTTTCGAGATTTTGGTGCATTTTTCGTCAATGGTGAACAGTTCATTAATTGTGCTTTCAAGGATGAAAATCACTGGTGATTCTGAACTTAACGCTAAGTCAAAGTTTTTACCTGTTCTTATCACCGGAATGACTTTGGTTTTGATTATTGTAGAGTTTTCCGACAACATCATTTGTTTCCTCCTGTGACGCTACCGTTCTTATATCAAAAACAGGCCCTTAAAGTCAAGAGATGAAATCAGCCTGAAAACTTTATTTAAAATTGAAAACGTTCGTTTAACTCTTTCTTCCGGGTTTTATCTTTGAATATCGTGATTGTTTCATCAGCCATTAAAAGATTCCAACACTAACATTGTATAATAAACCAGGAGGTGTGATCATGGGGTTGATTTGTATTGTCTCTCAAAATTCAAAGCAAACGTATACATTGACACTTGAAGACAGTTACTACTTTTCCGAAAGGAAACTTATAAAGGCTTCACCGATCGTGTTGGAGTTCTATGAGGATACCTTGTTTGTAGGGTTTGTGGAATTTGATATACGAGTCTTCAACAAAAACTCTTATATAACATTTTACGTTTCGGCTGAAGTAAGGGGAAAAGGCTACGGGAAAAGGATGCTAGAATTTGCACTTTCCTATGCCCGCAATGAAATGAACCTCCACAGACTAACAGCTGAAGTCTACGAGTACAACATACCGTCCATAAAGCTTCTCGAATCAGTTGGTTTCGAGCTCGAAGGAAGATTGAGGGAGGCAAAGTATCACGAGGGAAGGTATTGGGATATCCTGGTGTTTGGAAAGATCCTGAATACTTAATGAAATCTCTTGGAAAACACCTTGAATTCCGATGAAGAAAGGGAGAGCGCGCACGGAGGCTAAGAAGCCAAGTCCGTTGAAGCTTTCTTTACTTGGGTTCAGACGTTTTGGGTCATCTTAATGTGACCGGTTTACAACGCTTGAGTACCCATCTTTTTGAAAGAAAAATTTGTACGATATTTCTTTTGGTTTTTGAAATTGTACCTTACTTACATCAAATGATTCTTTTCTTGTCCGTGGTATCCATACCAACTCAGCTAATTCCCTTACTATTGCTACTGTCGCTTGCTTTGCCTTTTTGTCTCTTGGTTTCCTTACTTGTAATTCTCAGTTAGCCTTACCGCCCTTATTGCTGAGCTGTAAAATATCCTTCTTAATGCTTTGTTCCCTTTTTTTCGATATTCCTTTGTGTTTTGTGCTTTCCACTTTGATGTATAACTGGATCTTTTCTTTGTTTTCCAATATCACTTGTTTCAGAAATAATCGTTGCTTTTGCTGTATCACCTAAGCCGGGGATATCGGGGAAGTTTGTTTGGTCAAATTGATTCGTCAATCGCTTGATTTGCTCTTTGATTTACTGAGCTGAACGGTTACGGAAAGAATAATAGTTTTTGCACAACTTGGTGTTTGCCTTTTCTTTCAATGGAGCATTCAGTTGCGTTGACAAAAGCTTTTGCTTTTTGCTTTAGTTTTTTGAATGAACAAAGTAATTGCATGACTTGTTGTTCGTTTTTGACGATAGCTTGTTTGAAGGGAATTTTTTCATCAACTCAAGCAATACTTTTGGAACAAGTTGAGAGAAGGAATTGAGCACTTCGGGCAAGTAAGAACGAAGAATACTTTGAATCTCTTTTGAAAATTAACAGAATATTAAACAAGGGAATATCGAAAACGAACTAAATCACGTAAAGCAAGAGTACCTTGGTCTAAGTAAGACCAAAAGGTAATAAACTGAGAGAATCCATCGGAATTAAAAGAGAAAGATTTTGAAACAATAAACTTAAACTCTTAATTCATGACAGCGACATCCAAGTTAGAACTAGAGATATCGACACCAACAAAAAAACATGACAGTCAGCTCCTTTTGAGTATACTCCTGTGATTAGACACGAGCTTGGGAACTCATTACTCAAAAATATGTTAAGCAGGGAAGCTAAAACCAAAATGGAAGTCTAAAACCTAAGACAGGTGCTAGCTTTAACTAAATTATACTTTCAGGATTCTTTTAAGTTGTTAGACTTGATGCAAAGCTTAAATGGAAGTTCCAAATAGGTTCTCCAATAGAGTCCACCGCAGATATAGGCTCAGATGGAACTGTGTATGTTGGAGCCGGATATGAATTATATGCAATCGGCTCAGAATGAAAACTAAAAGGGAAATTTACCACAGGTGGTTGAATAGATTCAAGCCCATCAATAGATAGTAATGGAACCATTTGTATCGGAAGGGGAAACGGGTGTTTGTACACGCTTAGAAGTACATCAGCTAACTTAGCCAACTCACCCTGGCCAAAGTTCAGAGGTAACTTACGGAACACAGGAAGATTCGGAGATAATTAAGTTTCCGTCAAAAAGATTAATTTGTATTCAAAAAGCGATATAAAAGACTTTTTGAATTTTAGATTCTTTCGAACTTAACATTCAAAACAGGAAGAGAACTGTCCCTTCCTGTATTATTGACGTTGTCTTGAAGATATCAAACAGATTAGTTATTTTTTCAAGTTGCCTTACTTATCAATTTAGTTGCACCGAAGAATAGTTTATTCAGAAAACTAAATCATGTCCTCTGGCAAAGTGGAAAAGGTATTGCTTTCCCTCCTTTCTATTCCACTTCTTAGCTTGTACTGCTCAGCATTACTTTTAAAATTATCTTCTGTAGATTCTCATTGTTTTTCCCTAAGTTCTTTAACGTTTGCAGACTTTTACAAAGATCACCTTTCATACCGATTTGTCCTGACCAGTGATGAACTCTTGTATACCACGTACTCCATTACAGCCACAACTTATCAAGCAAATAGCATACCAGTCAATGTCTTTGGCTTATAGCCGAACTCAACCGGCATCTAAAATACGAAAGTCATCGCGCTAACAAACCACTTAAAACACAAAATAAGGTGGTCATTGCATGGGGGGACAAACCGTTTTCGAAAACAAAAAGCGATCTAGAGGATTTTCACTGATGAGGGGAGGGCGGATGGTATGAAGTTTTCAAGAGTTACTTGGATATGTTTAGCGCTTTCTTTATGCTGGTTTTGGGTGGTCTTCGGAGTTAAAATCCCAGAAAACAGTGACTTCATAGTGCACTTTACATCCTTTGAAAAAGTCATAAAGATTTTCCTTGGTGATGATATCCTTGAAATTGGTCCAGTACCAGTCTTTGGAAAAGATTCGTTTGATGGTGCGTTTGAACTTTTTACAGTGCTTTGATGCTCTAAAGCCCCGCGTTT
>JAUQPP010000045.1 GCA_030550315.1 Thermotogota bacterium
AAAAGAAATTATCCTTAAGTTTTTGCTTAAGTTCGTAAATTGAAGTACCATTTTCGATTACTTCGTGATTAGCAACGTTCCAAAGTTTAGAAGCTGAGTAAGTGAGATGACCAAAGATGATAGCAAGGTTCTTATCGGTTTTCCTTGAAAGGTCTATGATAAAGCATTTAGTCAAGTATTGTTTCAAACACATCACCACACTTTGAGATGCACTAAAAGAATTATACCACACAGTGTTTAGTTAACAAAACGGCTCTGTATCCGTGCATTAAAATGCGGGGTTTTAGAGCCGAGAATTTCTATAAACTCACAAAAAGAAGACAGGGTCCACACCCTGTCTCGAGTTTAACATTAATTCTTTATCGTTACTTTATTATCTCTTCCCACGCTTTGTTGTACAAATCTATTTTGTCCCCAAGGTAGTCGATAATTTCACAGTTCTGCAAGTCAGAAATTTCGTATAGAGGCTTCATCTTCCTGTACTTTTTGGCTTCCTTATTTGGTGATGGCATGTAAAGAAAATCGGCGATTTCGGCAGCAATTTCAGGTCTAAGTATAAAGTCGATGAATTTGTACGCAAGTTCTTTGTTCTTCGCATCTTTGAGGATTACCATGCTATCAATCCAAAGCGTACTTCCTTCTTCTGGAATAACAAATTCAAAATTTTCTAGCTCTTCTTCAGGTATCAGCTGAAAGACGTTTTCCGGATAACCGTGAACAACCCAGAATTCACCGTTAACAATGCCTTGCGCATAATTTGCCGCATCGAATTTAGCAATGTTCTCTTTCCACTTTAGTATCAACTCTTTTGCCTTTTGAATTTCCTCAGAATTCGTCGTGTTCACAGAATATCCTAGGTATTTGAGTGCCGCACCGAAAACCTCCCTCATGTCGTCAAGAAGCGTCATTTTACCGGCTAAGTCCTTTCGCTCAAAAATGCTCCAAGACCTTTCGAAGTCTTTAACGTACTTCTTGTTCACGATAATTCCCGTCGTCCCCATCAAGTACGGAACGGAATACTCATGGTTTGGGTCGTAGGTGGTCTTTGAAAGTACGAGTTCGTCTAAGTACTTGAAGTTTGGTATTTTGCTGAGATCAAGCTTTTCGAGTAAACCTGCCAAAATCATCATTTTAACATGGTCACCTGACGGGAAGACGATATCGTAACCCGAGCCACCACTTTTGATTTTCGCGTACATCTCCTCATTTGATGCGAAAGCATCGTAGATAACCTTACAGTTATACTCCTTCTCAAACTTCTCGATCACCTCTTGCGGAATGTAATCGGCCCAGTTGTATATTCTGAGCGTGCTCTTCCCTTTCCCGCAGGACGATAATGCAATTAGACCAAAGATGCCAAGGAAAACTATGATTGTGACAAATAACTTCTTTACAACCACGGTTTATCCCTCCCCTACTTGGAAAATTGGGCTTCCAAGAAAATGTTACCAAATTTCCTTAACTGAATCAACAACGTTCGTGGTATAATTCCTTTTGAACGTTCATTCCCCGTACGGTAATATTTCTATCAAACTCTTCAAAAGCACGCAAGTGGGAGGTATAGAAAATGATAAATTTCATATTAACAAAAACTCTTAAAATCTCACAACCAATATTCCTACCAGGGGGACCAGTCGGTGTTCTCCTGATCCATGGTTATACTGGTTCACCTCATGACTTCACCTACTTGGCACATGAAATAAACAAGGCAGGATTCACGGTTTCGGTTCCACGGCTTCCGGGCCACGGAACTTCCTCCGCAGACTTTCTAACCACTACCGCAAATGATTGGCTCAGAAGGGCTTTTGATACGTACTTTGATTTGATGGGTATTTGTAAAGAAGTACACATAGCTGGGCTTTCAATGGGCGGAGTCATTGCACTGATAATGGCGGCGAAGCTCAAACCAAGAAAACTGGCCACGTTGGCAGCAGCAACACACATTTTTGATAACCGGATAAAACTCACACCATTGATAGCACTTTTTAAGAACCGGCTTCCTCGAGAAAATAACGAAAAATACGACGATCCAGACCTGGAGTACCTGAGAAACGAATACTGGTCCTACAACTGGCCAAAGCAGGCTGCCGAACTTTGGAAACTAATGAAAATTTCAAGAAAATGTGTCAAAGAAATAACATCCGACATTCTTGTGATGGCTGCGCGCAACGACAACACTGTTCCACTTAAAGCTGCACATTTCATTTACGACAACGTTCAATCCGAACGACGAAAGTTGATCGTGTTCGAAAAATCCGGTCACGTTTTGAGTAACGATATTGAAAAGGAAGCGGTGGCAAAGGCGTTGATAGAATGGTTCAAGGAGTGACACAAAAACACTACCTGAGAGATATTCTACTCCTGATTTTTTACTTCTCACTCTTTTTATTTCTTGCTCGAGCCGTTCCGTTCGTCATTGGAGCAATAGTGATTGCGTTTTACTTTTCGGTCTTATTGGAGGTTCCAAGAGAAATAATCGCTAAAAGAACAAAAACAAAACTCCCGGTTATCTTAGCTCATTTTTTAACAATTATTTTGTTAGCGTATGTTGCTGTATCAGTTTTTCCGAACATTGTTTGGAAGATCGTCGATACTTTCAAAATAGTTCAGAGCACACCGGTTCGGATGTTACCCAATTGGATCTCATCAATAATCGATGAGATTAAAAATAACGTATCGGCTTTCGCAATGAAACTCCTCGGAAAGGTAATAAATCTACTTCCGGAGATAGTTACGATGATAACACTACTCATTGCCACTTTGATTGGGCTGGAAAGCATAAAAGCCTACGTCCGTCCAAGGATACGCAAGCTATTTTTGGATGACCCTGAAAAGGCTGAGAAATTCGTTTTCTTGTTCATACAAGACGTAAAACGTTTCGTTAGGGGTATGATCCTTGTTTCGGCAATCAGCGCCACAATAACCACTGTAGGATTAACGTTACTTAACATTCCCTCTGCACTTTCACTTGGTGTTGTAACGTTTCTCGGTGGTTTCTTTCCAATAGTAGGGCTCATCGTTTCCTCCATACCAATGTATATATTCGCCCTTTCCCAAAAAGGACCGACTGGGATCCTTTGGGTAACCCTTCTGCTTGTTGCTGTTAATCAGCTCGAATCGTGGATCTACGGTCCGAAAATCCAGAGCTCTAATCTGAGGATCCACTGGTTTATCCTTGTTGTTGCGCTTGGCATATTCGCAAGCTTACTGGATTTCGTTGGAATTTTGATAGCCTTTCCAAGTGTAATATTCCTGAGAAACTTCTGGAATGAATACGTAATCCCAACACAGCAGAATGGAACGCAGAAGTAAAAATAGACAAAATTTGTCTAAATTTAACACTTAGGTAACACTAATTTGGTTTCCTTGGGGTATAATATTCCCGAGAGAACAAGAGAAGTTTGGAGGTGTTTTGGATGGGTTTGCTAGCGGAAAAAGACAGAAGATACTTACAGGATCTTTTCTCAAAGGAGCTTCAAAACGAAGTTAAGCTTCTTTTCTTTTACGATGAGAACTGCGAGTACTGCGATCTCGAAAGTCAACTTTTGGATGAAGTGAAGGAACTTTCTAATAAGATCATTGTTGAAAAGTACCACAAGAACAGTGAAAAGGGTGCTGAATACAAAGTAGAATACGCACCAGCGCTTATTCTTACTCTGAACGATGGAAAGGACAGGGGTGTCAGATTCTACGGAATTCCATCGGGCCACGAATTCGGTACGCTGATTCAGGATATTGTTACATTCGGCAAGGGCGCAAAGCCGCAGCTTTCGGATGATACGATAAAGAAGCTGCAAAGTCTTGATAGACCAGTGAAAATAAGCGTTTTCGTGACACCGACATGTCCATATTGTCCGAGAGCGGCATTGACAGCCCACAATATGGCACTCGCAAGCGATATGGTTTCAGCCGAAGTCATCGAAGCGAACGAATTTTATGACCTCAGTGAAGAATTTGGAGTCTCGTCTGTTCCTCACATAGCGATAAACAGGAACCCGGATAGATACTTCATCGGTGCGTATCCAGAGCCACAGTTTTTGCAACAAGTTCTTGAGCTTTCAAAATGAACTAACCACCGATAAATACCTCAATCTGAATTTTTAGAGCGACCAACCGTGTTAGTGCGCACGTTGGTCGCTCATCTTTGAAGGGAGGTAACTGACATGAACGTGTTCGAAATTGGAGGATCCGGTGCGGATATAAAGGATTATTACGACATCGTTATAGTGGGTGGAGGACCAGCTGGTTTGACTGCGGCGATTTATGCACGAAGAGCAGGGTTGAGTGCTCTCGTAATTGAAAAGGCAATAGAAGGTGGCGCGGTAACACAAACGCACGTTGTGGAAAACTGGCCAGGCGAGATAAGTATCGAAGGGCAAGCACTAGCACAGAAATTTGCCGATCATGCAAGACATTTTGGTGCCGAGATTCACTATGCGTTTGCCCAAAAGGCATACGTTGAAGGTGATTACAAAGTTGTCGAGCTCGACGATGGCAGGAAAGTAAAAGGGCGTGTGCTTATCATAGCGACTGGTACGGAACCGAGAAAACTGGGTGTACCAGGCGAGGCTGAATTTCGCGGAAGAGGTGTGACATACTGTGCTGCGTGTGACGGATACTTGTTTAAAGATAAAGATGTTGTTGTCGTTGGCGGTGGCGATAGTGCCTGTGACGAATCGCATTTCCTGGCAAAAATTGTAAAGAGCATAACGATGGTGCAGAACCTTCCATACTTGACCGCTGCCAAGGTTCTTCAGGAACGGGTTTTGAATAACCCTAAAATCAGGGTTATTACAAATCACGTTGTGAAAGAAATTCGCGGAACAAATAAGGTTGACGAAGTTGTAATTGTGAATAACGATACAAACGAAGAACAAGTTATTAAAGCTGAAGGAGTGTTTATTTACGTTGGTCTTGCTCCAAAAACAGAAATCTTCAGAGGTTTCGTGCAAATGAACGAATATGGCTATATTTTAACCGACGAAAACATGGAAACGAACGTGCCTGGCGTTTACGCGGTAGGAGATATCAGAGTAAAGAATCTAAGGCAAATTGTTACAGCAGCAGCTGATGGTGCAATTGCGGTAGAACACGCGGCGAAAAAATACTTTTAAATAAAATTTCGTTGTTGAAAGGAGGGTGGAAAAGCATGGCGCACGTTAAAGTCAAGATATACACTACACCGACGTGTCCCTGGTGCAGAAGGGCAAAAGAGTACTTTCGCCAACTAGGCATTCCCTTCGTAGAGATCGACGTTTCCAAAGATAGACGAGGAGCTGAAGAGATGGTAAGAAAATCCGGACAAATGGGAGTCCCGGTAATTGAAATTGGGAACCAAATCATTATCGGATTTGACAAGGCAAGAATTGATAGAATCCTAGGTATCAGCTAAGAAAGTAGGTAAGGGAAATGAAAATAAGTTGTCCGATTTTAAGATTCCTTGCCAAGCTTTTTATGAGAAGGTTCTCAATAAAATCCATTAAAATCAAGTAGCGTTTTGAGAACACGCGCGCAAGTGGTATAATCCAGCGCGCGTTTTTAATTTCGAGGCGATGATATCGGAAGGAGGCGTGGCGAATATGTGTAGTATCGCTAAACAAAGTGGATTACGAGTGTTTTTTTCATCTACGCTCGTATTCTTTTTCTTATTTTTAAGCCCCGTTTCGAGTGCATTCTTCACTTCAACGGTCTTTAGTTACCCATATACGCTCAAAGACCTCGGAATAGCCCATAGAATCTCCAACTTGACCGGTAAAATGCTTATCATCAACTTTTCGTCACCGTCTTGCTATTACTGTAATCTTTTCGATAAAGAAACACTCACCAACAAACAAGTTCAGGAATTCTTGAGAGGTAACTATATCTACGTGAAGATCGAACCAGGTAACTACAAAACAACGTTTCTTGGAAAGTCTTACACTAACGACCAACTGTTTGGTGTTTTTGGAATTCGTGGGACCCCCACTTTCATTTTTATGAAAGGTAACCAGGTCGTAACTCAGGTACCCGGTTATATGAAACCAGATGTGTTCTTGAAAGCGCTCCGTTACTTAGTGAGATCTGTTGAAAACGGACTAAAAGAATCTTTTGAGTCCTACTCCAAGCGTGAGGACAACTTTACAGGTAATCCCAAGATTTTGTCGGTCAATAAATCGGATGTGGAGTTTGTATTGAAAAACGACAAAAATGCTGAGTACGTCGAGTCAATGCCGAAAGAGGTTGACATCAACAAACTGTACATTACGAATTCACAAGCTATTGCCAACCAGCTTAACAAAGCAGGTGTGATTCGAGTTTTGCTCGCCATAACGAACTAAGGCCGCATTTAGGCAGCAAACTTTTTAGAAGTACTGGGGAGTGAAAAATGGTGGATCTTCTTGGAATGGATGTCTCAATTTGGTTGGCCCTGTCGCACGGAATCCTTGCATTCTTTAGTCCATGTGTTTTGCCTTTGATTCCCGCTTTCGTGGGTGTTGTTCTGGCTGGTGAGAAGAGACTGCAACGTCTCTTTGGCTTTCTCATGGGTTTTTCGGTAATTTTCACACTTTTGGGAGCTCTTTCCTCTTTTTTAGGTACTTTCCTAGGTAGATTTGGAAGTATGATTGAAAAGATACTGGGAACCGCGATTGTTGTGCTTGGTATTGTTTTCATTCTTGAGATGCAGATTTTCAAGTCGAAAGGCGTGAATGTTTGGAAATTTAAAGGCTATGGATTCTTAGGTGGTGTTGCCTTAGGTTCGGCTATTGGATTTGTCTGGATTCCGTGTAGCAGTCCTGTGCTGGGCTCTATTCTGCTCATAGCCGCTCAGAAAAGTGTGTTAAGGGGAATGGTTTTACTGTTCGTGTATTCACTGGGAATATCCATACCATTTTTGACGATAGGTTCAGCGCTATCCAAGGCACTTACGATAAGTTTTGGAAAGCCTGCATGGGAGAAATGGATTAGGCTTGTGGGTGGGTCATTCATAATTTTGCTTGGCGTTTTGATGATTCTTGGAAAAATGAAGGTGTGAAATTTTTTGGTTTTTTATGTTATAATTGTCTTAAAGTTTGAGCGTACGGTGCGTTCTGCAAGGGTGTGATAACATGTTTCACGCGTTGAGACTTTTACGTGCGATTTTTACGGTGGTGTATTTGGTTGCAAGTCTGGCACTTTTTGGACAGCTAATCGTCTCACACGAGTCTGGTTTCTACAAAAATCCAATCACCGTTTCCATCAAATCGACCTTAGATGGCACAATTTATTACACTCTCGACGGTTCCGTTCCTCAACCTGGAGCATCCCAGACTCTCGAATATTATAAGCCTCTCGTTATCGATCGTCAAGAAAGTTCTACATTGATGTTCATTCCCACTTCTCCCATCTGGCAAGCACCTTCCCAGAACTTTCCGAAAGCTTGGACTTTGAGGATTATAGAAGTTAAGGACGGCAAGATAGTTGATAGTACTTTCAGAACTTATTTTATAGGTATCGAACACACTTTACCTGTAATCTCAATAATAACGGACGAAAGAAACTTATTTGACGAGGAACGTGGTATATACGTCCCAGGGAAGCTTTTTGATCCATCGAACCCTTACTGGACGGGCAATTACCACCAGAGAGGGAGCGATTGGGAACGCGAAGCAGTAATGGAGTATTTCGAGGGTGGGGTGTTAAAGTATAGAACGAACGTAGGTATCCGTGTCCATGGCGAATTTACCAGGAGTTTGCCAATAAAATCCCTCAGATTGTATGCTCGAAACGAGGCTAAAGAGTTCAGTTATCCTTTCTTTGGTAGAACTGGTTACAAGAAACTTCTATTGAGAAACGCTGGTAACGATTGGGAGTACGCGTATATGAGGGATATGGTAGCGAGCGAAATTTTCAAAGGTCTTGGCTTTGATACGCAGGATGGTTATCCAGTCGTTCATTACATAAATGGAGAGTACTGGGGAATAGTCTACTTGATGGAATACTACGACGCTCGCTACCTTCAGGTAAAACATAGTGTGAACGAGAAGAACGTGGTCATTGTAAACTACGACCTAACGTTGCAAGATGGGAAAGAGGGTGAGGAAAGACTGTATTCAGACTTGATTGAGTACGTGAAAAACGCAGATTTTTCTAACCTCGTGGAGCTGGAGAGACTGAAAAGCATGATTGACCTTGATAACTTCGTAAATTTCCACATTGCGGAGATCATCGCAGGAAATTTGGATTGGCCGGGCAACAATGAACGGATGTGGAGAACACTTAAAACAGAAAAGACACCACTCGGTGATAGCCGCTGGCGCTGGATGATGTACGACATGGACCTTGCATTTTGGGAACCAAGCCACGATACTCTTAACGTTGCGATCTTTGGTGATCCCCACGTTCCGTGGACAACAAATGAATACGCCACTATCATACTAAGAAAGCTACTTGAGAATGACGGTGTTCGAAATTTATTTTTCAAGAGGATGGTGGAAATTTTCGAAGAAACTTTTGGCAACGGTCGCGCAATTGCTGTTGTCGAAAAGTACGAAAAACTCTTAGTTTCCGAGATACTCCTTCATTCTCTCAGATGGGGGGCACCAACGTACGAACGGTGGAGAGAAGAAGTCTCTTGGCTAAAAGAATTTTTCTCACTTAGGAGAAGCTACATAAACGAGATAATTTCGAGATACGGCTTGCAAAGATAGGTTTGCAAGCAAATCTTAAGCTATTACAGAACCTGCGCGCTCGAAAGCCCAGCATTCAAAATCAGAGATGCCGTAACTGTTAAGTTATCTGCACTCTTTTTCATAAGTTGACTTCAGCGTTTGTGAGATAAGGTGCGTATTTGAAACAAACTTTCGACTGAATCTTTGTCTTCAGAGTTCTTCCGCAAAAACTAACAGATAAATAGATACCACCTTTAGACATTTAACTATTCTGCTCCAATCTTCGGAGTCTTTTTGACTACGAATTCGCTAAAAGAAGGAACCCCCTAACAAGCACACTGAATCGCTAAAGTCACAGCTCAGAAATGGCTATTCCCCAGTTTTTTGTGAAGAACAAAGTTTTAGAGTAATCGGCAGAAAGTTGTTCTGTCGGCTTTTGAACAAACTAAAGAGCGAGCAAAGTGTTGAACGAGCAGAATATTTTGCCCATTGAGCTCGGTGTTAGCATGAAACCAAAAGCTACGTCAAACTACTTCTCACCAAACTCGGTTTTATCAACAAGAAAACTGTCAGACTAAAAGCAGTGCCTTATAGGCAAAAGCTCAAGACCTTCAAACACTTACCCGGCTCCAACTATGAACAAAATTTCATCAACAATGTTGTACACCATGCATTGAAAAGATAGCCGAGCACAGTGTTGAATTTGAAAAGTGTGTATGCAAGCAGTGGAATAGTGCTCTTGGAGCCCAGAGCGGTTAAGGTCTGCAATCTTAACCTACCGTACGAAGACTCCTTCCACTTTTTTGCGGGAAGTGCGGCAAAAGAGTGCTCGATAAAATTTTCTTGAAGGGAAGTGAACTCATGGGGATTAAGTTCGGAGATAAGGTTACGCTTCACTATACTGGTATGTTTGAAGACGGCCAGGTTTTCGATTCTTCAATAGGCAGACAACCTCTCGAATTTGTTGTTGGATCTGGGCAAATAATCCAAGGTTTTGAAGAAGAAATCTTGGGAATGGAAGTTGGAGAACACAAGAGATTTACCGTTCCCTACGAAAAAGCGTACGGTCCTGTCAGAGAGGAACTGAAATTCAAAATCGACAAATCGATGCTTCCAGCAGGAGTGGCCGTGGGTGATTTGTTGGAAGTTCATCAACCTGATGGCAATGTATTTATCGTTGGCGTTGACGAAATTGGAGATCAGACAGCAACGCTAGACGCGAATCATCCACTTGCTGGAAAAAATTTAGTTTTCGATGTTGAGATTCTCAACATCGTTTCTTAGCTCTCGACTACTTTTCAAAGAATGATAAATGATAGAAGAAAGACATCTATGAAAGTTTGCGTCATCGTTGAGGGAACGTATCCTTACGTCACCGGTGGTGTATCAAATTGGCTTCAGATGCTTATGGAGAATATGCCTGATGTAGAGTTTGAAGTTGTCCATCTTGCACCATGGAGATGGATGCGTCCATTTGCTTATAAACTTCCCAGTAACGTACAAAGGGTATACGAATACCCATTGTTTTCGGCAGACTTCGAAACTGTAGATTTTTCCATTGATCTGGATGGAATTTTCATTAAAATCCGTGAATTAGTTGATTACAAAATCCGCCGCTGTGAGTTATTCTTAGAGTTACTGAAAGATGTTGCCGGAAAAAAGTTAGATTTCATTCTCAAGACTAAAGAGTTTTGGCGATTTTTAACAGATGTCTATTCCAGGTACTTCTCAAAAGAAGGATTCACTCGATTCTATTGGACAGTCGTTGGATTCATGGTGCCCATCTTAAGTGCTATACAGTCGTTGCCTCCCCGAGCCGACATTTACCATTCGACAACTACCGGTTATGCAGTTCTCTCGGCAATGGCCGGTAAGTTTTATCACGGTGGGAAATTGATCGTAACCGAGCATGGTATATACCATCGGGAGCGTGAAATTGAGATTACAAAATCAAAAAGCATCGACGAAATTTATAAACCTGTATGGATAGAAATCTTTAAACTCATAAGTAAGGCTGCGTATACGTCCTGTGACGCATTAACGACGCTGTTTGAAAAAAACCAGCTCTTTCAACTTGAACTGGAAGCTGACTTCCGAAAGATGAGAATCATTCCGAACGGCGTTAATGTCGATAAATTTAGCGCTATTCAACGCGAGCCGCACGAAACATTCAACATAGGTATTGTAGGGCGTGTCGTTCCGATAAAAGACATCATCACTGCCATTAAAGCTTTTGACTTAGTGGTCAAGCAAATTCCAAACGCGCGGTTGTACATAATCGGACCACGGGATGAGGATGAAGAATACTACGAAAAGTGTGTTGGGCTGGTTGAACTTTTCGGATTGGCAGACAAGGTGAATTTCACAGGAAAAGCAAACGTCCTAGATTATTATAAGATAATTGACGTCTTGCTGATAAGTAGTATTTCGGAAGGTCAGCCACTTGTACAACTAGAGGCAATGGCAAGTGGAATTCCAGTTGTCGCCACAAACGTCGGAAATTGTGCTGAAATTGCACTCGATCCAGATGGACAATCTGGTTTTATCGTAGAACCTAAGGACTACAACGCTATGGCTGAAAAATTGATTGAACTTGCGAAAAATGAAGAAGTTTACAAATTTTTCTCAGAAAACGGAAAAAGGATCGCAAGGGAGAAATATAATCTGAAGACAATGGTTGAAAGTTACAAAAAGCTTTACCAAGAGGTGTTAAACTATGAGGAGTTATAGAAAACTTGGATTTTTGGTATTGCTTGCTATATCACTTTATACGTTTGGTTTTGGAAAAAGTGCCTTACTTCTCTATAAGGGATCAGAACAAGGTTACGGTTACAACATACTTATGAGGTACATCGCTCCAGAACTTATAAAGCTTGGGGTAACGTACAAAATCCTCGACGTAGAGGATTCTAACTTCTTATATGATGAAATCAAAAAGTTTGATCTCTTGGTGACCTGTTACTACACAGGATCTATGAGAAATGCGAAAGAGTATTTGAAAACCCTCTTTGATTTCTTGGTCTACGGTGGAAAGGTTCTAATTATCAACAATATTGGAGCTGTAACTGATGTGTCTGGTATGAATCATCCCACTTTGAGGGAACTGAACTCTGTATACAACCTCCTCGGTATCTCATACACTTACGGTTGGAAAAGAGTCAAACCAGAAAAGATTTTGATAAATGACGCCTTTTCATCAAGCTTTCGCTCCGAGTTCAAGAGGGAAAGAGATGCCGAACCCTTCAGACGTATTGGGGCATTCGCAGAGTCGCTCATTCAGATTTCAGTGCAAGATGAAACTTATGAAATGGCCTTTATCAGTCCGCAAGGTGGAATGATCAGCTACAGTTATCTTTTTGACGATAATGGAAATCTGACTGTCGATCTATTCAAAATTCTTAGTAGACTTGTTTATGGTATGGAAAATGATTTCAAAGTACTCGTGGTTGGCCCGGATAATTTTCACGTGAGAAAAGCTCTGGACTACGCCTGCGTAAATTATTTTTGGCTATCCAGTATGCCCGAATACATTTCTCAATTCAACGTTGTCATTCATTTCAGTGATTCGTTGGTTCTTGGGAATGAGCAACTAAGTAGGTATCTTTCAGTTGGTGGTACATACGTTTTTGTGGGAAGAGGTACAGTACGAAAATTTATAAAGGAACTGAAGATTTCCCCTCGCGTTTTCCCTGTTCCAGAAGGTTTGACAATACCAATCGACGCGAGTGTTGGTTTTCAGGAACCACTTCCAGGTTCGGAAGTGTTACTCTCTGGAGAAAATGGTGAACCACTTGCTTGGAGTCTGAAGTTGGGGAGCGGAACGATAGTCTACTATCCGCTCGACTTGGTTAGCAAGATACGTCGAGGACTATTCACCCAAACTATATTTTCGAGTTTGCCACTTTACGTTCAGCCGATTATAAACAGCATATCCATTCAACTCGACGATTTTCCACTGCCGGCGTACAACAGAAAAATAGACATGATAACCAGAGAGTTTGGGGATATCACGGATAACGATTTCTTTTACAAAATCTGGTGGCCGATGGTGAAGAAACTCGGAAGGGAGCTCGGATTAAAATTTACCGCCGTTTTCGTTGCAAGCTACTCGGGAGACACGCGTTGGCCGTACAACTTCCAAGAGTTTGTGAATACTCCAGAGCAAAAGCAGGCTTTGTTAGAACTTCTTTCGGAAGGGTACGAAATAGCGATTCACGGATATAATCACATAGAGCTTATGAGAAACAAATGGAATGAAGCAGAACTTGACAACGTACTGCGAATGTTTAAGGTATTTCTCAAACAAATCGTTGGTGAACGCTACATTACTTACTCCTACGTAGCACCCAACAACAAGATAGATGAGTTCGGAGTTATGAAGCTCTTGGAACATTTTCCAACAATAAGGTACATCGGCACTACTTATTTTGATGATACGACAATTTCCGAATTTACGGTCTTCAACAGCTCGGCTGTGGTTGTTCCACGAACGGTGAGTGGTTACTACCCGCTTAATAGACTTGTATCACTCGCGGTACTTTCAATAATGAGCCTCGGGGGGTTCCAGTATTACCTGCATCCTGATGATCTCTTTTCCGAGGATAGAAATCCTGAAAAAAAGACATGGATGGAAATGTACAGCACACTGCGGAATTTTCTAACAATAATACGTCAATACTATCCGTTTCTTGAAAGCCATTTTGCCTCCGAAAGTGGGGAACTGATCTATCGCTTTCTCACGGAGCGTCCGTTTATTAGAGTTAATGGGCAGCGGCTTATAGCT
>JAUQPP010000046.1 GCA_030550315.1 Thermotogota bacterium
TCCATAATTCGCACGTTGACCTTCTGACTTTCTTGGAGTACCTCTTCAGGATTATCGACAAAGTTCCAGGAGAGTTCCGATATGTTGCAGAACGCGGTAATATTTGGTTCCAGCTCTAGAATCGCACCATTCGGCAGTATTTTGACCACCTTTGCACTAACTAAATTGCCCTGCAGGTACTTTTCTTCAACCTTCTGCCAAGGATCTCCGAGAGCATTCTTGTAGCTTAGTGTTATCTGCCTTTTATCCGGTCTAATGTCGATAATTTGGAGTTTGACCGCGTCACCGACGGCAACAAGATCCTCAATCTTTCCCGGTTTTCCCCAGAAAACTTCAGAAATTGGAACCAGTCCTTCAACACCATCCTCAAGTTTGACAAAGAAACCAAACGGCTTAATAGATGTAACAATACCACTAACCGTTTGTCCAACGGAGAATTTTTTCGGAACGGACTCCCAAGGATCCGGAAGCAACGCTTTTAAACTGAGGGTTACTCTTCTCTGGGTAGCGTCGATTTCTTTGATCACAAACTTAAACGATTTTCCCACCGTAAGCACGTCTTTAGCTGTCAGGTTCGAATTATACGAAATCTCGGAGTTTGGTACAAATGCATTTAAAATACCACCAATTTTAACGAAAGCACCTCGATTATCGATACTTTCAACGATACCCTCGACAACATCACCCAGCTTCTTCGTATTGAAGAACTCATCTATCATTCGCTCGAAAATTCGCTTCCGCGAAACTACGATGTTGAGTTTTCGACCGCGTTGTTCCATCGAAGTAATAACAAATTCTAGGTTTCCTGCCGGAATTTGCTCATCAGGTCTCATCGCCGATTCGCTTCCAGGTAAAAACGCATCAAAGAGCTTTGATAATAATACCTTGTAACCTCCTTTGGTACGTTCCATGATCTTACCGAACACAGGGGTACCGTTTTTAAAGGCCTGCTCGAGTTGTTCACGAACAACACGCTCCATAGGGCGTTTTTCCGAAACTCGTGCGGTACCATCCTCTTCATTAATCCTCTCAATCCTCACTCTTATTTTTTCACCAACCTTGTATTCGGAAAGTTCTCTGAAGGCTTCTTCAGGCGGTAAAATTCCTGTCAATTTTGAACCAAGATCAAGGGTAACACCCGTAGGAGATACTTCGATAACAGTCGCTTCTACGATCGCTCCTCTACGGACTCGCTCTTCGGAAAGCTCCGCTTGGTTGAGGAGTTCTTCAAACGAAAACTCCTCTTCGGTTGGTATAGAGACGTCCCTGTTGTACTCCGCCATGTAACGTTCCCTCCCACCGTATTTTTCAGAAAGGTATCTTAATACTTCCTCAACATCTGCTGTCGATGTTGAAGTGCCGCTTATTATTCCAACACTTTTTGCAGAAGATAAGTCCATGTGTTCCAATTCTTGCTTATCCTCGATATGCACCGGCTTTGCTCTTGACACTTTCAACACTATGTCATACAGCTTGCGAGTATTCGCACTGTTTTTACCACCGATTATCAAAACCACATCACAGATTTCGGCAAGCCTTTTCGCAGCATGTTCTCGCTCAACGGTAACCTTGCACACGGAGTCGTAAACTACAATTTCCGCAGATTTATTCACTTCTTTCATCGCGTCCACGAAACTTTTGAATTCTGCACTCGAACTGGTTGTTTGACTCATCAGAAATATTTTCTTGCAAACTACTGAGACTGGCTCCTTTGTAATGATTACATCTGGCACGTTCCCTCTAAGTGCCACCATTTCCGCGTGATGTTCGTCGCCAAAGGCAACAACTTTGTAACCTTTCAAATTCATATTCTTAGCGTGTTCAACGTTCCTACGCACTATCGAACACGTCAAATCTTCGATTCGAACGTATCTGCGGATGATTTCTAACTTATCTGGTGGTAGTCCATGAGCCCGAACTACAAAGATAGCATTTTCCTCTTGGAGACTTTTTAACTCCTCGAGTTCAATTAAACTGAGGCCCATTTTCTTCAAATGTTCCACAACATTTCTATTGTGAACCACATCTCCATCGGTATAGACTCTATGCTGCTTTAACAATTTCTCGATCGTTTCTACTGCATTTTGGACGCCAAAACAAAATCCGTAAGGACCGATTACAACATCCATCGATGAACGATTCACCTACCAAACGTTGAATCAAAACTTTTCCCAGCATCTTTCACGAACAAGTTTAATTATCATATCAACGACTTCTTCTATCGATAAGTCAGAAGTATCGATTTCAACAGCATCCACAGCCTTCGAAAGCGGAGCAATATCACGCTTGCTGTCATTCTGGTCCCTCTCAATTATTTCACGAAGGACATCCTCATACTGAACTTTGTATCCCTTAGCAATTAACTCAAAGTAACGTCGTTTTGCACGTACCTCAGGTGAGGCAACTAGAAAAATTTTGACTTCAGCATCGGGAATAACAACCGTCCCGATATCCCTACCTTCAGCTACAATATTCCGTTCTTTGCAAATCTCCTTTTGGATCCTTGTTAGAAATTCCCTCACATCCGGATGCGCCGCATACAGAGACGCGTACATCCCAGCTTCGGGTGTCCTAATTTCTTCACCCACCGGGGTACCGTTCACGTAAAAATTACCATCCGTGTATTCTATTCTCAAGTCCTTTAAATAATCCTTAAGCGAGCTACTCTTGACGTTAGCTCCTTTGCGACTCAAGTGCAGCCCAACAATTCTGTACATTGCACCAGTATCAAGGTAACTTATCCCCAATCTTTGTGCAACAAGTCTGGCGACCGTAGTCTTACCAGAACCAGCTGGCCCATCAATCGCAATCCTACAAGCCAATTTTTATGCCTCCTCGACAGTCTGAACTATTTTGAACACACGATCGAGCCTGGTCATTTCGAATATTCTCATTACAGTTTGTTTCAAACCCGCAAGAACGAACTCCTTTTCGGCCATCCTTGCGTCCTTGTACAACGCCACCAGGCTACCAAGCCCGGCACTATCTATATAGTTAACTTCGGACATATCAAGTACGATTTTAGATAGCCTTGTCTCGTTTATGCTGTCCTTTATAAACTTCTTAACTTCAGCCGAATGATATGCATCGATTTCACCGTGGATCGTGACGACGAGCTTCTCACCTATTTCCCTTTTTTCGAACTTCACAGCCATGCCCAGCACCTCCCTCAAAATTCAGGCTTCGCTTTTCAATTCTATTCCAACTTCCTCGAGCTGTTTCGGTGAAACTGTAGATGGGGCACCCGTCAGCAAACACGTTCCGCTCGAGGTTTTTGGGAATGCAATAACTTCACGTATGTTGTCAACCCCGACTGCTATTGAAACCAGTCGATCTAGTCCAAAGGCAATTCCTCCGTGCGGTGGGACACCGTACTGAAGCGCTTCGAGGAAAAATCCAAATTTTTCCTTGGCTTCTTCTCTGGAAAGTCCTATGATCTCAAAAACTTTCTCCTGGATTTCCCTGTCATGAATCCTGATACTTCCACCACCAACCTCAAACCCGTTTATTACCATATCATACGCGTAAGCACGCACTTTCGGCCATTCGACACCGCGTTCAAGATCTTCCAAATGGGGCATCGTAAACGGATGGTGACGAGCAACGTATCTTTGCTCTTCTTGGTTGAATTCTAAGAACGGGAAATCAACCACCCAGAGGGCATCGAATCCCGAAACTTTTACGTGTTCTTTTCCTATTTTCAATCTCAACGCTCCCAAAGCTTCGTTGAGACGTTCTCTGTCGTCGTGTGCTGCAATGATAAAGACATCCCCTTCTTCTAGTCCAAGATCCCTTGAGATTGCTCTGTATTCGTTCTCGAGGAATTTGGAGGTTGTTGAAACTACGTTACCACCTTCCACCTTAAACCACAACAAACCGCCGAGTCCATAGTTCTTCAAAAATTCACCGTACTCGTCTGCAATTTTCCTACTCATTTGTATCTTACCGGCTTTGAAACCCTTTACCGAACCACCTGAATCGAGCACATTTCTAACGATCTTGAACTCCGAAGTTTCAAAATACCTTCTGAGATCCACAAGCTCCATACCGTAGCGTCTATCGGGTTTATCCGAACCGTATTTCTCCATCGCTTCTTCATACGTAATCCTGTCAAACCTCTCAGGTAGTTCTAAACCAACTGACTTGAAAATGTGTCTGATTAGTCCCTCCGAAAGCTCCATCACATCCTCCATGTGAACAAAGGACATTTCAATATCTATTTGCGTGAACTCCGGTTGCCTGTCAGCACGCAAATCCTCGTCTCGGAAACATCGCACTATTTGGAAGTACCTATCCAAGCCGGATATCATGAGAATCTGCTTAAGTAACTGTGGACTTTGAGGAAGTGCATAGAAGTTCCCTTTTTTGAGCCTGGATGGTACAAGGAAATCCCTTGCACCTTCCGGAGTACTCTTTGTCAGGTACGGTGTTTCTATCTCAACGAAATTATTAGAGTTCAAATACTCTCTTGCAGCAAGAGTCATCTTGTGACGCACCAAAAGGTTGTTAAGCATTCGGGGACTTCTAAGGTCAAGATACCTGTACTTCAACCTAAGTTCCTCGGATACCTCATCACCAGGATAGAAAGGAGGAAGAGCTGATTTCGAAAGTACCTTCAACTCTTCAACGAAAACTTCAATTTCCCCGGTTGGCTCATTTGTTATCGCTTCTGGTGGACGTCTTCGTACGGTACCGGTTACCTGAATGACATCTTCCCTTGAAAGTGTCGAAACAACATCTTCGGAAGAAGCAGCTGGATTATAAACCAGTTGGGTTTTACCGTATCTGTCACGTAAAACCAAAAATTTTACTCCGCCAAGATCCCTGATACGGTCAATCCAACCAGCTAGTGTAACCTTCTTACCATCGTCACTAGCTCGCAATTCACCGCAGGTGTGTGTTCTGTACATCCACAAACCTCCCCAAATACTTCTTCACCTTTCATCCTCTAGCTTCTTTGTATTTTTCCCAATCCTCCAAAAACCTCTTTATTCCAATATCTGTTAGTGGATGCATAAACATTTTCTTCAAAACGTCGAAGGGTACCGTCGCTATGTCCACCCCAATCATTGCGGCTTGGACCACGTGCATAGGATGACGTACACTTGCCGCAATCACTTGCGTATCGAATCCATAGTTAGCGTATATTTGCATAATTTCCTCTAGCAATCTAACTCCATCATTACCAATGTCATCTACCCTGCCTATGAAAGGACTAACGTAAGTAGCTCCCGCTTTCGCCGCGATTAGGGCCTGGTTCGGGCTAAAAACAAGTGTAACGTTCGTCTTAATCCCCTCAGCGGAGAGAACCTTCACAGCCTTTATACCGTCAGGCGTCATAGGAATTTTCACCACGACGTGTTCATCTATTGAGGCCAGTTTTCTTGCTTCTTCGACCATTTCTTCAAATTTGAGAGAAATAACTTCTGCTGAAACCGGCCCCTGGAC
Organism: Thermotogota bacterium; assembly: GCA_030550315.1. Classification (GTDB taxonomy): domain Bacteria; phylum Thermotogota; class Thermotogae; order Thermotogales; family Fervidobacteriaceae; genus Fervidobacterium_A. The sequence continues at coordinate 5,449 of JAUQPP010000046.1, forward strand.
AATTTCACAAATCTCCTTAATCCTTGTCTCAAAATTTACACCTTCCTTAGCAATCAACGTAGGGTTCGTGGTTACACCATCCACGATACCCCACTCTACCCCTTGCTTTATCTCATCCAAGTTCGCAGTATCCAAAAAAATCAGCATGGTCAACCCCTCCCGCTCACCCATTTTCCTGGACTATCAAATATGGAGCCCCACGTTTTTGCAAATTTCCAACAATTTTGTATGTAATTCCTCAACGGTTCCGTTGTTTTCCAGAACGTATCCTAAATCATCTATGTCTCTTTGCAAAGAAAGTATTCTTTCAACCTTTTCTGGCGAATACTTACCACTCAATCGTTTCTTGATAACGTCCTCGGTGCTCTTTACTGTAATAATCAAGTCGCAGCATTTTATTCCTAGTCGCTTCAAAATTGCTGCTTCCACAACTATCTTATCGGTCACGTTTAAGGCGCTCTCCAGCTCCCTCTCAAATAATTCGAGCATTACCGGATGAACAATATCTTCCAAACGTTTCAAATTTTCTTGAGAACTGAATACGAGTTCACCAAGCTTTCCTCTGTCACTCGTACCAAAAATGCTTTCAATCAGGTCGCGTTTTATTTCCAAGGCTCTGTGACCTATTTGGTCCATGTTTATGTAATAGAATCCCTTTTGCTTAAAAAATGATGCTACTGTGCTTTTTCCAGTACCAACCTTTCCCGTGATGCAAATTACCAAGTTATCACAGAACCCGCTCCCCCAGGTCCTTTTCACCCATTCGCGTAAATTCTTCGCTTGTGAGAATTACCAGGCTCAACTCGTCATCGATCTTGGTGTGCAAATTTTTTATTCGCTCTTCAAGTCCATGTTCATCTTTGACGACAACAATGAATTCTTCGTCCTTCACAAATATCGCGATAGGGTCAAAAATATCCCTCAACGTCTCCAAATACCTGTTTATCATCCGATCTCAACCTTTCTAATAATTTCATTTACAAAGTTATATTCTTCAAACCCTTCTCTACCCATAAGTGCATACGTGATCTTCTTACCAAGCTCGACTCCCGGCTGATCGTACGGATTAACGTTGAAAAGATAGCCAGCCACCACAGTTGCTAGCTCGTAATACATGAAAAATTGACCTATGTGGTATTCGTCAATCTGCGGGAAACTAATGGTCATAGAAGGGCGACCGTGTTTTGCAAGGGCAAGTTGAGTGCCTACCTGCTCACTGTTAAGTAACTGCGAAAGCTTCTTACCACCGAGGTACGCAAGTTCTGGTTCGTTATTGTGGAGTTTAGGTATCGTGATTTCTCTGTCGAATCGTTCAGTTCGTAAGAACGTGAAAACCTTATCGTCTGGACCTTCGTTGTATAGTTGAACCTGTGAATGTTGGTCTACAGCTCCCAACGCCTTGACAGGAGTCTGACCAACGTAGACCTTATTGCCCTCGTTATCGTACATCTTTCCGAGGCTTTCGGCCCAAAGCTGTCTATACCAATCTGCAAGGTAGTACAATCGGTTGGAATAGGCCATCATTACCGAGATAGTTCTGCCCTTTTTATAGTGGAGATAATGCGTTGTTGCTATTAATGCGGCGGGGTTCTCCCAGAAAGGTGAGCTAATCGTTCTTTCGTAGGCTTCACGTGCACCGATTATCAACTCTTCTATATCCAAACCCGCTGCCTTAGCCGACAATAAGCCCACAGGTGTTAGTACACTGAACCTTCCCCCTACATCCGGTGGAATTTCCAGCATTCTTATTCCTTCAGCACGACCAATGCGTCTCAAAACTCCTTTTTCTGGATCGGTTGTGAATATAACATGGTTCTTCACATCAAGTCCGTAATTTTCAAGTAATCCACGAATTATAAGGTAGTTTGCCATCGGTTCAGCAGTCGTTCCAGACTTTGATATGACGTTAAACAGCGTTTTCCTTGGATCAACGCAATCGAGCATCGACGCTAAGTAATCGGGATCAACATTATCCACTATGAAAATCCGCAAATAGCCGTTCCTCTCATCGGCCGTCATCGAGTTCCAGTTAAATGGCCGCAGAGCGTACTGGAGAGCAATATTCCCAAGTGCAGATCCTCCAATGCCGAGAACAAACAAATTATCAAATGTGAATATAAAATCGCTTAACTCATTAACAGAATCGATCCATTTGCGTGTCATAACCGCGTTGACAAATCCGGGTCTATCAACATCAAGCCTTTTTAAAAACCCCACTACATTCTCAGAATGTGCAACGATTTCTTCTTCTTTCAGCCCGCCAGCCACGTTCTCTTGAAGCATGTAAGTAAAATCAAATTTCAACATTTAAAAAGCACCTCCTCAAGTCATATCCCCCTCTGAAACTGCTAGAACTTTATCGGAGCGATTATGGGAACGTCTTTGAACAATTCTCTCGGATTAAGGTACGTAAGCTCAATTAGAAACGCGGACGCAACAACTATTCCACCAACCTTTTCTACGAGTTTTTTTATTGCTAGCGCTGTGCCACCAGTTGCTAGCACATCGTCAACGATGACGACTCTCTGGCCTGGTTCAACAGCATCTATATGCATGTGCAATTCCGCACGTCCGTACTCAAGTTCGTAAAAATCACTTACGGTTTGATAAGGTAGCTTCCCTGGCTTTCTCACAGGTACAAAACCCTTGCCAAGAATATAAGCTATTGGAGCGCCAACTATGAACCCTCGTGCCTCAGGACAGACTATCAAATCGAAATCGTAAGCTTTCAGTTCTTCGGTAATCGTATCAATTGCAAACTTGAAAGCCTGGGGATTCCTAATTAGGGGTGTTATGTCTCTGAACATAACGCCTTTTTGCGGAAAGTCGGGAATGTTTCTGATGTATGCCTTAAGATCCATCTCTTTCACACCTCCATCCGGGCTGAATTTCTACAGAATGTATTTTACCATAAAACTCTGAAGATTGAGAATAGCAAACTTGAAAGCAAACCTCCGAACAACGGGGCTTCAAGCCAGGAAAACATAATCCTCCTGGCAATCTTTTCGTTACGGATGCGAACGCCCCGTGAATATCCGACACCTATCATTGCTCCGATAACAGCGTGGGAAGAGGATATTGGTAAACCGAACGTCGTAAAAAAAGAAACCGTAGTGGAAACTGACAAAACACAAACAAAAGACGAGAAATCATCAAGGGCTATAAGTTCCCTTGCAACCGTGTAAACTGTTCTACCACCAAAATTGAAAACTCCTATCGCTAGTGCAAAACCTCCGAAGAAAAGTAACACGCGCAAAGAATAACCTTGTCCGTATAGAAACCCGGCGAATTTTCCAACATCGTTCGCACCCAAGGAAAACGAGCCGTAAAGGGCGAAACACCAAAGCACCACTTTAAGAATTATGCCCCTAACGTAGAGGTTTTTAATTCCCCTAAAAAGTGGTGACAAGCTTGCGTACCCAAGGTACCCAAAAACGAACGCCACAATAGGAGTTAAAAACCAACCAACAACAACGTAAAAAAGTGACTTAGGTTCCACTGTACCATTAAAAATCCCAACACCGACAGATGCACCAACTATAACTTGCGTAAGGGCTATTGGTAGCTTTTGAAGAAGAAAAAAAGAGATGACAATCACCGAAGCAACATAAATTGCAACAATTTCAAAATCGCTGTATTTTCCAAGCGAAGCGTTCAGCAAAATACCACTGCGACCTCCGAGCAGAGCACCAGCAAAAGTAGTAATGGAAGAAAAAATAAGCAGGCGCTTTATTTTAAAAGCACCGCTTGCCGCAATGGGACCTAAGACATTCCCGACATCGTTAGCTCCCATCAAAATTCCAAGGGCCGTTGCAAAAATGAGCAGAAGGTACGACAAGAAATCCCTCCTATGAAGACGAAAGAAAATAAAAGAGGGTACTTACGTACCCTCGATAAATCTATTTCAAATTCTGGAGCAGGCGGTGGGACTCGAACCCACACCCTCCTCCTTACCAAGGAGGCGCTCCACCGCTTGAAGCTACGCCTGCTGGTGGATTTCAAACTGCGTTGACTATTTTACAACGACCTGTGCGAGTTTGTCAAGTGGTGGCATTTTAGTTTTCCTCAGTATCTTCCTCATCTATATCGATGAAGAAATCCTCATCGCCCATCATATCTTCCCAAATCTTTACTACTTCGTTGAACTCTTCCTCATCGTCAACTGAATCAAGGAAAACATTACCTTCTTCATCTTCGGTCTTCACAAATAGGTACGTATCTCCGAAATCTACAATCTCCTCGCCATCAACGAAGATTTCCTCGCACACCCAGTAGAGCTTACCTTTGTTCTCGATTTCACCAAGTCGGACAAAGTGGTGTTCGTTTCCTTGTTCATCCGTGAGCGTGAAGGCATCGATATGTTCGTGCTCATGTTCGTGGTTGTGTTCATGTTCAAACATCTTCAAACCTCTCCTTTCTTGAAAAAAGCATCTAAAATCCTTGCCTAAGCTTTTCGCTTAAGCGAAAGGTCTAATTTATCATACCACGACTCGGGAACTTTAAAACAAACAAAATATTACCAAGATGTAACAGATAATTTCGATAACTTTTCCTTAAAATAACACCACGTCCAAAGTAATTTCTTACTCACTTTGGATAGGGTGATTTGATAAATCGTATAAAACGAGAACCAAGGACTCTTGAAATCTTTCTTAATTAATTTGTTACTTTAGACAGGGTGAAAGTTTTAAATGAAGTAATTTCGGAGGCAAAAAATAGTTTAAATGAAAAATTAAACCGGCAGCTGCCTGCCGGTTTTTTGTTTTATTCATCTCAAATCGTTCGGAATTGGTTGTATGGTACCGAAACTTTTAAATGGCCATATTCGTAAAATTGGGCGCCCAACAACAGCCCTTTTCGGGACGAATCCAAAGAACCTACTGTCAAGGCTCTGTGGGGAGTTGTCACCCATAAAAAAGTAGAAACCTTTCGGAATTTTCACGTACACATGCCCGTTTTCTTCCCATACATAATCGGAGAACTTTATTCCGGCGGGTTTGAGGTATTTTTCAACGAATACAGTGTAATCTATCCCCAGCGGAACTGGCTCAAACCCTCCAAGAACGCTAAAAATGATGTTGGCTACCCCACTACCGTCGCGTTGGGCTATCTCGTAGAGAAATTGACGGTATTCTGATAGACTCTTCTTCTTAAACTCGGCAGCCTGTGACATGTACTCCCAAAGTTTCGGGTATCTAAATATTCCATCCGGTTCGTAAGTGACATTCTTAAGATGCTCGGGTATTTGACCATTCACAAAAAGCTTCCATCTTCCATCAACTTGTTTGAGTGTGATAACATCTCCTTCTTTTGCAACAAGTCTCTTCACATACTTGACTGAACCTTTAAATTCTCGCGGTGAAAACATGTCCATAAACTTGTCGAACGCGCGGAGCATAGCTTGGGCACGTTCATCTGGAAATGGTGTGTAAAAAACAACAATCTCTCCGATTTCCGGCTCTCTCGCGGAATATGTAATCTTTTCTACAAAAAGACGATCCCCCACGTTGATCGTGGGGACCATTGACGGTGTAGGTACAAGCATTGTCTCAAAAACGAACAATCTGATTATCGTTGCCGCTATAACTGCGTACAGGAATGTAATTAGCGTTTCCTTGAAATAGCGCTTTACTCCCTTTCCAGAGTTTTTGACGTTCTTTTTAGTGTCTTTTGCCATCAAACTCGCCCACCAGTTCTTATTGTTTTCTTTCCTTTATCTTCACCTTGCCTTTTACGTCTCTGAGGTAGTACAGTTTTGCTCTGCGTACCTTGCCACGCCTTACAACTTCAATTTTGTCTATCGTTGGGGCATAAAGTGGGAAGATCCTTTCAACACCTATTCCGCCAGCGGCAATTCTCCTAACTGTAAAAGTTTTGCTTATACCCGATCCTCTGATGGATATCACGATACCTTCGTAGGCCTGGATTCGTTCTTTGTCTCCTTCTTTGACCTTTACATGTACCCTAACAGTGTCGCCAGGTCTGAATTCCGGCACCTCTTTCATCTGAGTCTTCTCAATGATTCTGACAAGGTTGTCCATGCTCATACGTATACCTCCCTTTAGGTATTATCTTAAATGTTGCTTTGGCAATTCTCGTAGTTTTCACCAATCAACCTGTCCAAGATGATAGCAACGGCTGCCCTTACGGAGAGATGGTTAAAATCTCCTTTACCTCTGACCGGCTCCAGTGAATAGTCGCACATCTCCTCAAGTTCCTTTGGCATACCCCAACCAGTTCCAAAGAGTAGGAGAACCGGACGTTCCGTTTCGAGTATTATGCGCCTTCCTTCCTCATACGTGATTGTATCGGAACGTACCTTTGCGGAAGTAAAAATTATTATAGGTCTTGCACCTTCCTCTTGTTCGATGGCAGCTATTACGTCTTCTAAGTACGACTTTAACTCAACGATTGAAAGCGCGTCGGATCTATTGGGGTTATACGTCTTACCAAATCCCTCAGTCCAGTAACCGATGACCTTTCTGACAATATCCTGCTGAGCTGGTAGGTGTGTCACCACGTAATAACGCTTTACGTTGTACGTTCTTGATGTTCGAGCGATGTCATGAATGTCAAGGTTTGTAACAGCTGTGGTTATTATCCTACCATCCCTGCCAAGTACGGGATAGTGTATTAAGGCCACGTAAACCTTACTTAGCATCTTCTAACAACTCCTTAAACAGCACCAAAAGTGCTTTTTTATCGAGCTGGTCGAACTGATGTTTCATGAAAAGATCCGGACGTTTAAGCATCGTCTTTCTCAAGGCTTCCTTGCGTCTCCAGAGTTCAACTTCCTCGTGGTTGCCACTTATCAGTACTTCCGGAACGCTCATGCCTTCGATAACACGCGGCCTTGTATAATGTGGATGGTCAAGAAGATCATTGTAAAATGAATCATTCTTCACCGATTCTTCCTCAACGACACCGGGAACGAACCTCGAAATAACATCGATGATAACCATCGCAGGGAGTTCCCCACCGGTTAGAACGTAATCACCTATCGAGATTTCGCAATCCACAAACTTCATCACTCGTTCGTCTATCCCTTCGTACCTACCACAGATGATAAGTAGATGTCCTTTGCCAGCAAGTTCCCGTGCAATAGTATTGTTTAACACGTCTCCTTGTGGAGAAGTGAGCACAACGTATGGTTTGCCGTACGTTTCGTTGTAAAACTTGAAGAACTCAAAGAACGGGGCAGGTTTCATAACCATTCCAGGGCCGCCACCGTATGGGTAATCATCGACAGTTTTGTGTTTGTCTTTTGCAAAGTCTCTGAGATTGAACACATCGATCTCCAGTATACCGTTTTCAACAGCTTGGGAAACCACGCCGTATTCCCTAACCACTTTTACAAATTCAGGAAATATGGTCAACACACCTATCCGTAGCTTTGGCAACGATCTTCACTCCATCCATTCCGGGACTCTTATGATTATCTTTTTGTGTTCCTTGTCAATATTCACTATGTATCGTTCAATTACCGGGACTAACAGTTCTTCTTTGCCCTTTTTTACCACCAGAACGTCGTTACTTCCTGTTTCAATTATGTCATCCACAACACCAAGATTGACGTTCGACTCGTCGTAAACTTCCGCTCCGAAGAGTTCAAAGAAATAATACTCACCATCCTTTGACTTCGGAAAAAAGGATTTGTCAACGTAAACAACAAAGCCCTTGAGTTTTTCCGCTTCAGCAACGGTGTTAACACCAACCAGATGGACGATGTAGTACTCGTGTGCTTTTCTGATTTTCTCGAATCTTACCATCACAAATTTTTTCAATTGTTCGTTGTACGCGATAGCTTCTGTAAGTTTGTTAGCCAAACTCGGAACGTTTGAGAACAGGTAAAATTTCATATCCCCTTCCAGACCGTGGGTGTTACTCAGCACACCAATTGGTACCTTTTCCTTAAGAAGCTCCTCGACACGTTTCATCTTTTCATCAC
>JAUQPP010000047.1 GCA_030550315.1 Thermotogota bacterium
TGGTGTATCCGTTTGGAACAGGTGGTGCGGAACAACTTGCAAAGGAATTTGACTTACCGATTCTCGGAAAAATTCCAATGGACCCAAAAGCGTTAGAGCTTCTAGACGAAGGAAAACCAATAACGCTTTACTATAGGGAGAGTGAAATCGAACGCGCATTCAGAGATTTGGCTGAAAGTGTAGCCAAAGCTGTGGGAAAATGATTTTTTTCACTGGAACTTAAAATTCGTCAGGGGTGAATAAATCCTGTGAGGATAGAACCGCCGAGTAACGATCCAAAATTAAAGAGCACGAATGTCAAAGGAAAGAAGCTTACAAAAAAGGAAGCTGTCGAGCGTAAGAGTTCAAAAAACTTTGTGAGTTTTTTTGAGGATGCTCAAGAAGAGATCGTTCGAAAAACGATTGAAGAAATGGTCAGCGAAGTTGTTGAAGCTGGTAACGATTTTGTTCGTTCACCTACGCAGGAAAACCTAAATAAATATAAAGAAAAAGTAAAGGATGTTCTGAAGTACATTGAGAAAAACCTGTACAAAATCGCAGGTAAGTACGATTTTAGTTCACAACCAAGGCTTCACATTGTTGCCGAACAGATTGATGAAAAACTTGAGCAAATAGCTTCTCTTTTAATGGAAGCTGAAAAAAACACTCTGAAGCTTGCCGAAAAAGTTGGTGAAATAAACGGTTTAATCTACGATTTGTATAAGTGACCTTGCAGAAATGGAGGGAAGGAAATTGAAAGAGTTAATACTTGGCTTTGTGCAAGGAGCAACAGAATTCTTACCGATTTCCAGTTCCGGCCATCTTGCACTTTTTTCAAGATTAATGAGTCTCCCTTCCAACTTAACTTTCTTTGCTTTTCTCCACCTTGCTACGTTTCTTGCGGTGTTTGTTCTCCTCTGGCAGGATATATCGTCAATTTTGATTGGACTTGTGCGCATGGATAAGAATTATTGGATCCTCGCGTCCAAAATTATCGTCTCGAGTGTTCCTGCGGGTGTAGTAGGTTTACTCTTTGAAGAAAAAGTTGAGAGTGTGATTTTGTCCCAAAAATTGGTTGGTATTTTCTTTCTCCTCACCGCCATTGCATTATGGGCATCGGATAGATTCGCCGGTCAGAAGACAATGATGAGTATTTCCTACAAAGATGCGTTTATTATCGGATTATTTCAAGCGTTCGCAATCCTTCCTGGCATATCAAGAAGTGGGTTTACGCTGATTGGAGCACTCCTTATCGGGATGACCCGAATTGAGGCTTTCAAGTACTCGTTTCTCATGAGCCTGCCCGTCACTCTCGCAGCAGGGCTCTTGAAACTTCCTGAAATTCATATCACGGGCATAACCATGTTAAGCTTCGGGGGAGCACTTTTCTCCGGATTTCTTTCATTAATCGTTTTAAGATACCTAACAATCTCAGCCCACCTAAAGTACTTTTCGTTCTATTTGATAATACCTGCTATTTTGAGTTTCTTGGTTAGGTGATAAACTACAAACAAGGAGGCAAGAACGTGCAGTTTCCTAAGAAATCAATTGAAAAATTAGTTGTGACCGTTGTTCTACTGGTGTGCAACGTTTTGGGATTCGGAACAGAGTTTTTTATGCATACAAGGGACGGATTGGGTTTTTACGGAACGCTGAATCATGTAGGGTACACCATAGGGTATCCCTATAACGAGATCAGCTTGGTTCTCCCAATGCAAACCATATTTTCACTCGAACTATCGGCTGGCTTTGATCTTAAGGCAAATACTGCAACAAGCAGAGTACTAGCATTGTTCATGTTCGAAAATTTTCAGCTCGGTATTCCTCTGGAACTCCAGATAAAGAATGTGAAGGTAGAATCCCTCGAAGAATTCGGTCGCGCAAATGCCGGCTTGCTTTTTAGGTACTCTCAAGTTTTGACAGGGGGAGTTCCCGTATCGGTGAATTTTCTCGCGCTTTTTTCACCTTATTATCTGTACTACGATCCGGCTTTCAGTGTCAATATCCCGACGGTTCACACAGAAGAGGTTTTCAGAAGTAAGCTTGAAATAAAATTATCGACAAGATTCCAGGATGTAACATTAGGTTTTGGTTATTCGGCAGCCTTCCGATGGCTTCCTTACAGGTCAATGTTCATAACCGGACAAGACAGTATCTTTTTCGAAATGAGGTTTAAGATAGATTAAACGAAGACGGAAAACTGCGCAACTCTAGTTTTCGAATTCTTAATACTACTTTTTTTCATTTCGCACTCTTTTGAATTCCTCGTGTTCCTTCTTCAGTTCCTCTATAAGGTCCAACACCTTCCACTCAAGGCTGGTAGGTGTTGTACTCGCAAAAATAAAATCTTTTCCTGGAAAGTTTTCTCTAAGAATTTTCATAATTTTAACAATTTCTGAGCTTTCAAAGTTGTGGAGAATGACTATTCTTTGGTTTTCGTTCATCTCGTAAGCCTCCCGTCTTTGGCGTAACTCTAAAATACTCATTGAGCTCGTAAAATAAGCGTTCAAGCGCAAGTTCTTTCTTTTTTGCCTCAACAATCACATCAACTCTATAACCTTGGAGCATCTTTATCATTTCAACAAAGTCCTCGACTTTAACCCAGTCGCCGTGTTCACCAAAGCGCTTAGAACTTTGCGGTTCGGAGGAAATGTGAAACTCCGGAATCCTGTCTCCCCAAGTTTTCACGACCTCTGGGATGGAGAACTCCGATGGATTTAGTTTGTGGTGATAGTAATCGAACACAACAGGAATTCCGACGGAGGAAATTTCCAGAACATCTCTGACCGTGAAGTAACGTTCGTCATTTTCCAATGCCAGTCTCTCCAAAAGCCACGGATTTTCACTTATCCTTTTAACGAACGTAGCCTTGGCAGACTCCTTATCGCCGTACACTCCTCCTGTATGTACGACTACAACACCGTTTTCGTCAACTGCAAGCTCATCGAGCAACCAAAAATGGTACATCAGTTCCTTCAGTGAATTAACCAACACTTCCTTACGCGGCGAGTTGAGAACAACAAACTGACCAGGATGCATAGTTATACGTATTTCTCGTCGTTTAACCTCTGGCACTAGTTCTCGTAAGATAGGTTTCAGTTCATCGAACCAAGCATTGTCGAATCTCTCATGTGACGCGAAAGGGATAAAATTTGAGCCCAGACGAAAGATTTTTAAACCAAGTCTTTTAGAAATATCGAGAAGTTTTACAAAGTCCTCCGCGTTCCTCGATACGATTTTTACCAGGTTCTTCAGATTTAATTTTTTTGAAGACAGAGTATGATTGGTCGAAATTTTACCATCCGCCGTGGAACAAAAAAATCCAAGACCAACTAATTTAAAATGTGCGATAAGCTGATCTTGATCTTTAACCATTACTTCCTCCTGACTCCCCTTTCAAAATCGCTCTTTTCTTCCTGTACTCAAGAATCGGAGAGTCACCAGGAATTAAGTTTTCGTTCATTTTCAGTTCACTCTTCTTTGGCACCTGTGTCAACACAACCGCTCTGTCTTGGTGGAGGACCACCTTGTTAAACGGTATTCCTGCGATAGCAATGAGTTTGTCGAGCAGCCTTATCTTTGTAAGTCTCACGTAGTAACGGATGTAGAGCACTGTATTTTCTTCATCAACAGGAGCGAATGCAGCTGTAACTCTCATATTATCCGTAATGTTTGGAAACTTGAATTCCAAGTACACCTGTGTTCTTGCGTCCCCTTGAATCTGGTCAGCCCGTTTTGCCGGAGTTCCGTCGTCCACGCGGTTGAACACATAAAAGTAGAACATTGTATCGTCAACCCACTTTACAATCGGTTCGTCGACCACAGTCCTATTTCCCCGACCGATAGTGTTGTAGTGCACGAAAGGCAAGTGCATGGGATCAAGTTGATTTTCTATTGCCCTTGAATAATGAACATTCCATGATTCCCAAAATTCGGAGTACTCAAACGAATTGTCGATATCCTCGAAGAACTTCGGTTGATACCTCGGTTCGTCATCACCGTACCAAAGCCATATAAAATCTGCTGCTTCAGCAACGTGATAAGCTTTGACTTGAAAATTTTGAGGAACCGGTGACACACGTCCATTTGCAGGAATCACGCGTACGCGTCCAGTACCATCGTATTCAAAACCGTGGGACGGACACATTACGCGACCGTTCCGCAGGTATTTCCCATGAGAAATCGAAGCCTCTCTATGACAGCAAATATCGGAGATGCAATGGACCTTCCCATTATCGTCACGCGAAAATGCAAGCGAAACACCAAAGCGCTTAACACCTATCAGCTTCTCCTTTTAACTTCTCTTGATGAGAGAACTACGTACCACCGATTTTTAATCATCTAAACCATTCCCCCAATATCGAAAAATTTCGGCTATTGTCATGGAAGTTTAATCCCGTAAGTTTCGAACATACTACAAAGCGATTCGTATGAGCATCTTCCCATGTATTTCCTACACTTCTGTGTACGCTTCGATCCTGCTGGAACATCGATTTCATAACCATCTTGTAAATCAGCTGAAATTTCCGATATGAAACTTCGCGAGCGGTAATCGAGAAAAATAGGAACAAAATCTCCCTTTTGAGAAATATTCTCAAGAACTTTGATCAGCCAGTTTTCAAACTCAGCAATAGGGACAAACTTTCTCTCCGCGTTCTTACCAGCCTTCTCTCGTTTACGCTTCACTTTAAATACGTAACTTTTCAACTCGCCAATCTCGCTTTTCACGTATTCGTAAGCATACCTACCATTGCTAGGTTTGGTTGCCAGGAAGATAAGATAATAATCCGCAACGTTTTCATGAGACACTTCCGATATCTGATTTTGATGACTTATTACGTAATCGTACAACAAAAGTTGTTCAACAAAGGCATTTTTAATAGAATTTTCAGAGCTTTTATAGTCTATAATTGCATAAGCTGGTCTGTCAACTGGTGTTTTTTCATCGAGCGCGGAATAATTATTTTGCAGCCTGTCTATTCTATCGACACGTGCCAAGATTGTATAATTACCGATAACCTTTCTGAATTCCTTTTCTAAAGCAATTACCCTTTCCGAGGATAGTACGCCAGACTCAGTAGATTCCACGTTTGCAGGGGACAGTGATTTATAACCAAGACGTATGATAATCTTGTCCTTGTAAATCAAATTCAACAACGGAACAAGCTCTTTGACAATCTCTTTAACTGTCATCTCCCTTGGAATAGAGTACTTCCATATTCCCTGGGAATATACAGAATCGTATGCCTCCTGCGTAAATCTCCTTACATCATCCTCGAGTACTTCAAAAAGTACTCTTCCGTCAAACATTTTCTTCAAAACCCTATGAACCACCAATCCACGGTTTATCCTCGAAAGGTCACTGAATTTAGCGGGCCTTGAGATACCAACAACCGATGAGTAGTAAAACTTCAAAGGACAACTTAGGTACTCGGATATTTTTGAATGACTGAATTCATATATGTTTGTACTTCCGACGATGAAATCGGAAGGTTTCAAACTAACGTTTTGTTCAACCGATGTTCTCAGTTTTCGTATTTCATAATCTAACTCCTTGAAAATATCGTTTTCGGTAAACACAGCCTCCTCAAGACTATTTGCAAATTCCGTTATGTACTTAGAAGCCACAATTTCCTCTCCCGTGCTCGTTGCACGTGGAAAGATTAACTTAGCCTGTTTTGAGAAGATGATTGCCAGTAACGTGCTTCTACGCTCGGTACTCTCTAATGTATCATAAATCTTTGAACGTTCGTTGCCTGTTCTAAAGATCAAAGGATTTATTTTACTTATGGATGGATAGTAATCATCCGTAAATTCGACAAAGAATTTGTACTTCTTATACACGAACCTTGCTGTCGATAAATCAACAATATCCACCACGTTTGCTGACTTGAAGGTTTCTCTGTATCCACTGGTGCTCAAGAGCACTTGAAAGATCTTAAATATCTTATCCCAACTTTTTAACTCTTTTACAATTTCACTTTCTTTCAGCTTTCTCACGTACATCTCTAATTTGTTCAGCACTTCTATGAACTTTACAAAGGCATTCATTTCATTCCAAAAACTCCTGAACGTAGCTGTTGTTTTCAGAGAATTAACCGCATCGAACGCGTGAGAAAATTTGGAAATGGCTGATTTTATAAATCCTCTGTACCATTCAAAGAAATCTGCACCTTCTTTTCGCTTTTCGTGAATTTCATCAAGGATTCTAAAAACACTCTCCATCACGAGTTTGAAGTTCTCCAACTTTTCAAGCCGTTCTGAACGCAGACTAAGCACATCTATCTCTTCATCTTCGTCGAGTTCTTCTGCAGTAACTTCGGTTAATTTTGTTCTTAAGAACTCGATATCGGCGTCGAGCTTTTCGAAGTATGCCTGGTACCTTTTATCCTTGTCTCTCATTTCGGAAGGTGTGAGACTAACGGAAAAGTAATTGTACTCCTTGAAGAACTGCTCGATTTCATCCATCGAGAGTGATCTTTCCGGCACAAGAGGGGACTCAATAAGAGCCAGTAAGTCTTCGCTTCGATAGTTGTTTTCAATGGTTACCAGCGGTTGTAGTAGTATCTTCACAATTTGACTATCAATCAATGAAATCTGACCACTATATCTAAACGGTATCTTCGCCTCATCAAACTCTTCCATCACACGTTGGGCAATTATTGAGTTAGGTACAACTACACCTATGTCTTCAGGTTCCGTGCCTTCAATCAGTAATCGTTTTACCTCTTTCACCAAGTACTGATACTCAAAGTACGTATTCTCAGTGTCGACGCGTATTATTTTTTTTGTTTCAAGAAGTTGCTTAGTTGTAGCATATTTTTTGTTGCACAGCGTGTAGTCGAACTCAAATCCATTTTCGTCGAGGAATCGATATATTTCTTCAAGAGGTTCGAAGGCACTGTCCAAAACTTTCTGCCACACAAAGAAGAAAACCTCTTCACTTTTCTTAATCAATTCTCTCAGTGCTTTTTGTACAAGTGGTGGAATGTCGAAAAATCCACTCAGTACAAGATATTTTCGAGGTTGTTCAACATGTTTTGCATTTTCGATGTACCAGTTGTAAATACTAACAGGATCGTAAACTGTCTTCGATCGAAGTTGCTGGGCAGCCTCTTTCATTTTCGCCAAAACTTCTCTGATTATTTGGGCAAACGTACTTTCCTCGTTCATTAAACACTCAACGAGGGCATACTGTTCGGAGGTTTGTCTTCGCTCTCCGTAAAGCTCAAGTTCCCAGAGTTTTTCGAATATCTCAACAATGTACTGAACAATCGTATTGGACTTTGACAACGTTTTTAACAATAACAACCTCTCGCTGCCATAACTTTCTTCGTTTCTTCTCGCATTTTCGTACAACTCGTCTATGATTCTAGAGATGTAAATTGTGTAGAAGTCTCTGTCGAGTACTTCTGCATCGTAGTTGCAACGCAAGAGTAATTCTGTTATGTACTGGTTTATAACCAAGAACGCGTTTCTGTTCAAGGATTTACCGATATTCTGAGCTACACGTTCAGCTATCTGGCGTGTATAAAATCCCGTTGGACCTATGAAAAGAAAATCAAGGGGATTCTTTTCGTAGAGTTGTTGAGCTTGGTAAGCTACAAGATCAAAATGTGAGCCATCAATTGGAACAACGTAAGCCCTTCTTACCATAAATGGCTCACCTCGGATGCTTCAAAGAGTTTTATTCTCCTGAATATCTCCTCTTCGAAATCGCCTCCAGGTCTTTCAACACGCACGACCCAACCCGTTCGTGTACCAATTATGTAACCACAATCTATTGGGCCGAAATCTTTTAGAAGGTGCATATAAAACTGGAGCTGGAACCTGTATTTTTCAAGTTCCAAAGAGTCTTCTTTTAGGTAAGCTGACTTAAAGTCGACAACGTATATATTTCCGTTTTTGAAGAATACTTTATCGGGCACACCGAACAGTACATACCTTCTACCATCTATTTGAATATGCTTTGCGAGACGCCACTCGGATAGAACTTTTTCGCAGTTAAATAGCTCCTTAAGAATCCTTGCATTCAGCAACGCCTCAGGTATTTGCTTTGTTTTGACCAAGTACTCCAATTGGCTGTACTCGTTGACGCTCATAAGTTTTCTATGAATCCGCTTCCCTTCCAACAACTCTGGGGAGACGTCAACCAACCGTTCAAAATTGCCAAAAATACCCACAGAAGAATCCAGTGGGTAAAGTTGAGTTTCCGCCGCTATAACGCCAGTCTCCGTAAAATCTTCCGAAGTTTGGTAAGTACTTTCTATCGCAGTCTTCTCGTCGACGATGTTATAAAGCAGTGTCGGAGATACGTAACGTTTATAGGCAAGAGTAGAATAATCCTTTATTTGTTTCCTTATTAGTTCTTCATTCAGCCCAATTTCTACTTTGGTGGCTTTTTTAATCGTTCCCTCAAACTCTGTCTCGATCGTTTCGAGCTGTTTTGCATCCAGCGTGACAACGATACCAAACTCACCTAGAGGAGCTCTTTCGAAAACCTTGTTTGCGGTCAGTGCATCCGAATTTTTTGTTCCTCCCGGCGATCTTACTACAACCAACATCTCCTTGGCACGTGTCACGGCAACGTACATTTTTCTAAGGAGCTCTGTTTCATCGAAGAATATCTCAGCTTCGAGTTCTTTAAGAAGCTCCTTGAATTCGTTTCCGGTGGTGTCGATTTTGTCACCAAATTTTTCCAAAAATTTCTTGATGTATATGTACCTTCCATTTCCACCATCATCAAGAGGAAACATAACGTTCTCCTCATCCCGCTCAGAGTAGTTATTTCCAACAAGAAAAACAATGTTAAATTCCAACCCTTTCGAGGCATGAACGGTCATCATCCTCACAGCATCGTTTTCTTCGGAAACCTCCGATGCCTCGGTTTCCTTTAAATCGGAAATCTTCTCAAGTAAACGAGTTAATTCAAGGAAGGAACTTGCCTGACGATTGAACTCTACGGACTGATCGAGTAGCTTCTTTACGTTCTTTAACCTCTGTTCAGCACCCTCGAACTTTGCAAGTTTCCGTAAGTACTCGCTTTCCTTGATGAAGTTTTTCAAAACTTCAGCTGGCCTTAGAAAATACTTTAGTTCGTCGTATTTCTGAACCAACTTGATAATCTTAGAAACATGCTCTGGAAAACCGCCCTCGACAGAAAGTTCCTTTGCGGCTTGAAATAGCGAATACGTACCGGCCTTTTCCCTTAATTCCTTAGCCTTCATGACAATGCGATGGAATATTTTAAACTTATCAAATGATTGACTCAAATTGACATCTTCCACAAAAGGAGTGAAGAAGAACTCCACAAAATTGTAGTTGTTGTTAGGATTTTGAATAACGTTCAGTGCACTAACTACCGCACGAATTTCAGGACGCCTGTAAAATCCTCTGCCTTTTACAACGTAAAGTGGGATGCCAAATTTTTCAAACACCTCTCTGTAAACTTCTTCCACGCCACTGAGCTTGTAGGATAGTATCGCAATATCCTTGTACGTTATTTTCCTTGTAACAGCTTTCAAGACCCCCTCATCTTGCTCGAAAAAAGTCATCTCCTTACCAACAAGCTCGTGGATGGCTTTTGCAACCAACAGAGCTTCCGTGTAGTCGCTCCCTTTTACGGTTTCAAGAACGTTAATAAAAACAATTCTGTGTGGGCTTTCGGCACCGGCAAACTCGAACTTGGGAACCAACTCTTCATCGGCTCCCTGATTGTTTGCGTTTGAAACGTCTTCCTCAAGGAAGTGCATTTTGTCGTAGAGCTCAGGAAACCTCAATCTGAAAACCTCGTGGTAATAACTCTTTTCTGCCCCATGACTAGCAGATATCTCACGCCTGAAAATGGCATGTCTAGAAACGTGGTTAAAGTAATCGACAAGCTTCTTGTGTGAACGGAAATTCGTTTGCAATGATAGAATTCTGTACTTTTCGGGTTGCTTTTTCTGCTTACTTTCAAACTCACTCATTGTTCTGACGAAAACTGACACATCCGCCCCACGGAATCTGTAAATTGATTGCTTTCGGTCCCCCACGTAGAAGACGTAATTTTCGTCCGTATGAAGCAGGTCGAAGATGTTTTTTTGGAGATCGTTCGTATCCTGAAACTCGTCAACAATGATATACTTAAATCTCTCCTGGTAATGCTTTCTGACGTCCGGATTTTGGAGAATACTTATCACCTTCTCAAGCACGCCTTTGAAGTCGTACTCAAAATTATCAAGCGTTTCTGCTTCGTACAATTCGGAAGCAATCAAACACATTGTTCGAAACACTTTCAACGACTCACCCGCGTCCTTGATTAGGTTGAGTAATTTTTCACTGACTTTGGAGTTATTCAACTCCAAGCGCCAACTCTTAACAACGCTTGATATATATTCTCTCACTTTTTCTACATCTCCAACCCTTTCGAAAAAGCTCAATATTGCATCTCGATTTTTTTTGAGCTCTTGCACGTACGATTCCAACTTATTTCGTCTCTCGATTGCAAGTACTGGACCGAATCTCACATCTGAACCTTCGTAAACTTGAAACGCAGTTTCTATCGCATACTTTGCCACATTGTCAATGATCTTCATTTGCCTTAGTTCGCTGATTATGGTGAAATTCGGATCCACACCCGCAAGGACATTTTGCTCGACCAATATTCTTCGACACAAGCTATCTATAGTCGAAATCACCGCACGTGACATGTTTGAGTAAACACGCTTCCAATAGTCGCTCGAGTCTATTCTTTTTCGTACTTCCACCATTATCCTGTTCTTCATCTCGTTGGCCGCTTTGTTCGTGAAAGTAACAGCCAGGATGTTGTCTACTATATCCGGCTTGTTGAATTTCTGCCAATACTCCAGAATACCCAAATAATAACTTGTGAGTGTGTAAGTTTTCCCAGTTCCCGCCGATGCTGAGATAAAATAATTACAGTTTGGATTTTTCCGAACAATCTCGGCCGGCGATTTTATTTCCTCGGTCATATCGATACCTCCAAACAACATAGTTACTCATTCCACAAGACATTCAAAGGACTGATTTTTTTGCATCTGAGTTAACACTCATTTTCAATTTCACGTTTCAGTGATTATTATACCAAATAATACGAAAAAGGGGCCTGAAATGGAAACGGCCCGGCAATGTTTTTTTGGACAGTTCTCAAGTTAACCCTCTTCCTTCTTGATCAGATGAACATACGGGTCCTTTTTCTGTATTCAAGATAGATTTCTCCGAGCTCCTCGAGAAGTTTTTTTTCTTCGACAATTGCCCGGAAAATGAAGGCAATTGTTGGGAATGCGAAAATAAAGAAAGAAGAGGGAAAATGTTGGAATGCAATCGCTAATCCTAAGAAAGCTATGATTTCACCTGTGTAGCTTGGATGCCGAATTTTGCTGTATATCCCTCTGGTTATGAGTTTTTTCTCCTGTTCCACAACACCAATATCCGGTGTAAAGTGCTTTCCAAGCGTACGAATTGCAACAAAGCGCATCAGAACACCTATTGAAAGCACGGCAGTTCCAATTAATTGCATAACACCAAAGGCACGGTTGCGCCACGTAGTTCTGAAACTCTCAGGTGCAACGGCAAGCAGCACACCTGTCAAAATGAGCCCAATAATGATGTATTTACTCTTCCTCTCGATAATCTTGTGATACCCATTTTTTCTCAGGGCGAGTACATAAAAATCCAGGGCCCACCAGAAGAAGACAACCCCCCAAAATACGTACCTTGCAACTTCCATAGGTTATCCTCCCCTTTGCTTGATTTGCTTCAAGTACTCTCTCGCACGCACGACATTGTCTTCGTGTGACTTCTTAAAAAGTAGGTGTGGCTGCATCGACACCACTTTTTCGAACAATTCCTGAGCTTTCTGTCTATTACCGATTTTCAGGTAAAAAGCACCGAAATTTAAGTACAGTCCAGAGTAGTCCGGTATAAGTCTTTCAGCTTCTTTGAAAAGCTGTTCAGCTTTCCTGTAATCGTTAAGCGGCCATGGTGGATTTGTATACCTGAGAGCCATTCCCATGTACGCAAGACCCTTGTACAATTTATCGTCAAGCAGTTCAAGTGCCTTCGACATGTACTCATCAAACTGGTTCAGCAAAGCCAGTTTTTCGAAAATAAACGCATACTCAATTAACCTTGAAACTGCTACCGCTGCTACGTAATAAGCGCGACCGTTTTTCGAGTCGTTTTTAATCACATCCTCTGCCTGCGCTAAGGCTTTTTCGAAGAACAATTTTTTATTCTTTTGCTCGGCCCACAAGCCATACTCGAGGTAGGACTCGGCAAGCAGAATGTGAACAAAGCTTGAACTGTTCGCATTAGACACTTCTTTTTCTAAATCCAGAATCAAACGTTCCATTTCCCTGACATCCTGAAGAGAACGAGCATTGTTAAATCGTTCGATTAGATTTCCGAAGGCGCTGCCGAAAAAAAGAAAAGTCGACGTCGATAGGTAAAGAAACAAAATCCAGCTAAGCCTCGTAGTTCTTTTCATACTTCGTTCCTCCTCAAAATACTTCGGCAAATCTTTCGACAAACAGAAAGATATTCCTTCCGGTGTTTGTAAAGAATTATCGCGAAATTGCCGATGTAAAGAGTAAAAAGCTCATACCTTCCCTCCAAAAGTTTCAAAATCACGTAAAGAAAGAGTGCCACAAATCCGTAAAAAAACCATCATTGCATCTTCCTCTGGTGTTGTCTTGCTCCTACCTATGAGCTTGTTGTACACCGAAAATAGCGTAAAAACAGCACCAATCAGCGTTGGTGCTTCCCATTTCGTCAGTACAGACCACGCCCCAAAAGTAGTAGCAACAGCCTTTCCACCCCGAAACTTCAAGAACGGACTAAACGCATGACCTGCGATTTCACCAACTGCCGCAAGTGAAACGATGTAGGGGTTCTCCACCAATCCCATAGCAATGAAAAGAAAGAGCGGAAAAGTACCTTTGAAATAATCCAACGCAAGAGCAACTATACCGTACTTCCAACCAGCGGCGTGCCAAAGGTTTGAGGAACCTGGATTCCCATCTCGAACCTTACTTAGGTCAACTTTGGCAAGTCTAGCTAGAAGCGGTGCATACATTATCGAACCTGAGAAGAATTTTAAAGCTATTGCAAGGAAACAAATAGTAAGAGAGTTACCTGACACTTACCTCACGTCCTCTCCATTTGATCTTTCGAACGAACACTGTCTTGTAAATGGAACTCATGAACACTATAAAAAAGAAAAAGAAATGGAGCGG
>JAUQPP010000106.1 GCA_030550315.1 Thermotogota bacterium
GTAGGTGATGGGGCCAGCGTTTTCAAGAGTTTTCCAATATTTCTTGATATGGTGCCATCTGATGCGAATAAAGGTATCGCACTCAAGTTTCTTTCCGAAAGGCTGAGTTTTGATCTTAACGATACTGTGGTATTCGGTGACAACGAAAATGATGTTTTTATGTTTGAGGTGGCAGGAACATGCATAGCTGTTGAAAATGCGGTTGAAAAGCTCAAGGAGGTTGCCGATTTTGTCACGCTTTCAAACGACGAGAATGGTGTTCTTCACGCTTTTAGCGTACTTTATCCTCAGTACCTCTGTCGCAATGTCGAAGGATAACTTTGTGTGTGTGCAACCGTTGGAATCCTTCATGAAGGATATATCTCTTTTAACGCTCGGAAGCCTTGGCAACTTGGGGCTTGTCTTCGAAGTTGGAAAGCATGTAGGTAACATGGTGCGTGCGATGGGGTATTATTACTACGTTATAGGACCTTTGGATACGTTGAGCCAGGATGATCCGGATCCGTTCTACAGGGTTCATAAGTCGCCTTTCATCACCGCGGAGGTTTATGAGTACCTAACTTTGGGACTTGGAACTTCGGGAGTTATAGCGGTACTCGACGGTAGGGGTAAGGTAGAACCAGGGCTAATTAATGCTTTAAATAACAGGAAACTCATCTTACCGACACTCGTGGAAGACCAGACTAAGGCTAGTTTTCTTCGGAACCTTGGGTTTAACACGATTTTCATCATCGTTGGTGACGGCCTATTTGCCTTGCTCAACGGCACACCCAAGACCCTCTACTGGTCGTCAGTGAAATCCGATGCTGAGGAACTAAGGCGAAGGGTTCTATCCAATGCGATTATCTATCTCTCACCCGGGGAAATCCAGGTTAGAAAGGCATTTGCGAAATCGGGAGTAATTGTGTTTTCAGATGAACCTCTCATTTTAGAACTGGCAAAAAAAGCGCTGGAGGGTAGATCTGCACCAGGTAGGGTACCGTGGTGAGGATTCGCGGGTGTCTATTCCCAATCGACGACTTGCCTCGGAACATTTGGATGTGGTATAATAATCAAGGTCGAGATTCCGTCTTTGTCACCCTATGAATGGAGGTGCTCTTATGAAGTACAGATGCTCAGTGTGTGGTTATATTTACGACCCCGAAGTGGGTGATCCAGATAACGGTATTAATCCGGGGACTCCTTTTGAGAGTCTACCTGACGATTGGACATGTCCTGTCTGTGGGGTTAGCAAAGATATGTTTGAACCTCTCGAGGAGTGAGCGTGGAAAGTTTGCCCTTTAAGTTTCGTATTTAGTGTAAAATTAAATTTTACTACGACTGTGAGCTGGAAAACTAAAGTGGGGGGCTCGACCCCCCATTTGATGTATTAACGTAGACCTAAACAGAATCAACCAGGATCGGTGAAAGGTGCACAGGGGAGGTTTCAACATGTCCGAGAATACGGTTCGAGTGCGATTTGCGCCAAGTCCCACTGGTTATCTCCACGTTGGTGGTGCTAGAACCGCTCTCTTTAACTATCTGTTTGCCAGAAAGATGGGTGGAAAATTCATACTGAGAATCGAAGATACCGATCTTGAACGTTCAGAACGAATTTTTGAAGAACAACTAATTGCCGCTCTTAGATGGCTCGGCCTTGATTGGGACGAAGGACCTGATGTTGGTGGTCCTTACGGACCGTACAGGCAAAGTGAGCGAGTGGAGATTTATCAAGAATACGCCCGAAAATTGGTCGACGAAGGTAAGGCTTACGAAGTCTACGCTTATCCGGAGGAAATAGAGGCGTTGAGGGAACGCTTACTTGCTGAGGGAAAAGCTCCGCACTACACGCGCGAGATGCTTGAAGTGTACACCACGGAAGAGAGGAAACGCGAATACAAAGAAAAAGGTCTAAGACCGGCTATATATTTCTCCATGCCACGGAAAGACTATGTGGTCCACGATGTTGTAAAAGGTGAGGTATATTTTAAGGCCGGTAGTGTTGGCGATTTTGCGCTAATGCGTAGCAACGGGATGCCAACTTACAACTACGCTTGTGTGATTGACGATGGCCTGATGAAAATTACACACGTTCTCAGGGGTGACGACCACCTTTCAAACACTGTAAAACAGATAGCTCTCTATGAAGCTCTCGGATGGCCTGTTCCGGTCTTCGGACATGTTTCAATGATTCTTGGACCTGATGG
>JAUQPP010000048.1 GCA_030550315.1 Thermotogota bacterium
ACTTTTTACATACAAACTCCGCGGTACATGGTGACTTAGGAGCCGTCGGCCCTTCGGATTTAGTTTTAGTGTTGAGTAAGAGCGGGGAAACGGAAGAATCTATCTACCTATACGAGCACTTGGAACGGAAAGGTGCGAACGTATACGTACTCACGTATAACTGCAATAGTACGCTCGCAAAGATTTCGAAAAACAAGATATGCCTTTATTTAGAACACGAAGGGGATCCGTGGAACATAGTTCCCAACAACTCCACGATCGGCTACCTCTTTATCTTACAAGCACTTGCGATGGAGCTGATTGACAGACTCCAGATTCCATTGAGCGTGTTCAAAGAGAATCATCCCGGCGGTGCGATCGGAAAAAAATTGAGAGCTTTGGGGGACGGACGATGAAACTAAGACTCTCCACTTTGGGAAAGACTTGGCTGATAGATTTGGATGGTACACTCGTGAAACACAATGGATATCTCTCGGGAAAGGACGAACTTCTTCCAGGAGTACGTGAGTTTTTTGAAAAAATCCCGGAAGGAGACACCATAATCATCCTCACATCGAGAAAAGAAGAGTATAAAGAGATGACCGAAAAGTTCTTACAGGATAACGGAATAAGGTATGACATGATAATTTTTGGTCTCCCACTGGGTGAACGTATACTCATAAATGATGAAAAACCCGGCGGACTAATCACTGCGCACGCTGTTTCGGTAAAACGCGACGGTGGACTGTCCGAGCTGGAACTGGAAATTTCCGAGGACTTATAACTATTTGACCTTTTCAACTTTTTTTCTCAAAAACGAAAGAATTTGGTAAAACAACCTTAGCAAGAAAATCAATAATCTTCTCGGCTTGTTGTATCCCTTTCCGTATCCAAAGTTGATTATGGGTCTTAGTAGTTTACTACCGCCTGCGTTGTGAACGACGGGGATGAGTTTTCCATCCCTATAGAAAAATTTTGAGTCACGTATCCAGTACCTCTCTCCAGCCGTAACGGGAATAAAGTTGTAGCCGATGTCTAACTCGCACAGAAGTCCTTTTCGATGCAAAATGTAGTTCAGCAAAACTGTCTCGAGCCCCCAGCGGTAGAGGTTCAAAGTTACTGACTCCATCTCCGTAACGAGGTCGATAAAAAGATGCACTGGAAACAGCATGAAACCTACGTTTATTAGAGGTTTGCCCCTTAATATGGTCTTAACCTCTGTCAAATTCAAAGTTGTGTCACCTGGTTTTATTAAAAGATCCATATTGGGTGAAACTCTCTCCCGAACAGCACGAACCTTGTCCTGACAAAAATTAAACAGATGAGAGATGTCGGACTGGATTATCAAATCACCACTATCGCAAATCAAAACCTGTTCGTAATTGCCACTGGAATTCAATAAAAAGTCGCGTACCTCAAGGAACCTTAGGTTGTTTATAAGACCATCCTTTCTTCTTGCCAACCAAATACTGACCTCTTTTGCTCTGAGTAAATCTTTTGCTTCAAGAGATAGGCCGTAGTCAACAACCAAAATTTCCGTATTATTAAGAGCCACGTTTTCCCTCAGAGAAGTTAGCCAATGACTGATCAAAAACTTTTCAATCTTCTCATTTGCAGCTGTAACTATAAGGTATTTTCTGCTCAAAGGAATCCTCCTTTTTCATTTTTTCACATCACCTTATAATCCTATCGACAAGTCCAACAGCTCTCAACAAAAAATAAGAAATGAAAGGAGATATTTTGCAAAAGCGCCTTACCAAATCGATCCTTCTTTGGAACTTTGTTTTAGGCTTAAAATCTTTTAAGAACATGTCAAATTTTGATTTAATTTCCTGCCTACTCAGGAGTTCCCGCCACTTCTTGTAAGGATATCCGTTATACGCTAAACCTCCAAGACTCCACACGTACATAAACGGCAGAACTTCATTTTCAATAACTCGAGCAATTTCCTCCTCACCACGGCTTTTGAAAAAGGCTTGCAATCTTTTGACAGAAGCAACGTTGTGAAAGATTGCCAACGTCGAGGTTTTAGTAACGGAATCACCCCTGGAAACGGCGTTGCAAATCACACTGTCAACAAAGAAAACCTTTTTTGCAAAGTACAGAGCTTTAGCGATGAACTCGTTATCTTCACCAAACCTCGCTCCAGGTTTGAAATAAACGTTGTTCTCCCTTAGAAAGTTGGTTTGAAGCAAAGCAGAGTTACAACCGATGTGAATCTTGCCCAATAAAAACTCCGTAACGGCCCGTCTATAGTCTGCAACTTTCCAATCGACCTCGTACATATCATCGTATCTGTAAAGCTTCCGCCCAAAGGTGGTAATCACATCCTGCTTACCAAAAGTTATTAAAGCATTCTCTTCCTCACAAGCCGTTATCAAAAGCTCTATAGCTCTCTTCTCCAATAAGTCGTCACCATCTAAAAGTTTTAAGTATTTACCTTGCGCCAGAGCAATTCCCACGTTTCTCGCAACGCTCACACCTCTGTTGGGCTGCGAAACTATTCGGTAAGGTATGTCCCCAGATTTTAAAACTTTTCTTGCCACCTCTTCAGTGTTGTCAGTGGAACCATCGTTGACCAATATGATTTCGAAATTTTTGTAAGTTTGATTTAAGACGCTCTCAAGTGTTTGCAAGATGTACTTTTCAACGTTGTACGCTGGTATGACTATCGAGACTAAGTGATTATTAGGCAAGTCCAATCAGCCCCTATCGCTTGATATCACTACCTTTTATCCATCTTCACGATCAATAATTCTACCTGTTTTCAATAACTTCCGAATCAACCTTAAGTCACCAACCAACACCCTTTTTACCATCGATGGCAAATGGTCGATAATGAGCACGATTACTGCCATGGTCAGCGCAAAATGTAGGAACCAGTACTTGGAAACAAAAACTTGAACCATATCGAGGCTTTCAAGAAACGGTAGGTACAAAAAAGCCAGGAGAACCCCGATTACACCATGGTAAGGTAAAATAAAGAGCGCATTCAAAGCTATCTTCTCAAGCCAGCTCTTTAAGCGACTCTTTGTTAGTAACTGTCCAAGGTAAACACCAACAATGATCATGGCCACTTCACCAACGTAGGCCAGTGCTACATTCCCGAAATCGTGTGTATACCACGAAACCTCACCGTTGCAGAAAGACACAAGCAGCAGAACAACAAAAGTTCCAAGGAGCCAAAAGACGTTCGGTTTTAACCCCCGCTTTCGAAATCGGTAACCCAACTCCACAAAAGGTAAACCTAGAAACGCCGATCCCAATCTGAAGAAAAGAGGGTTTGTTACGAACGGTCTAATTAAGATTGATAAGAGAAGAATGCTCGAAAAAAGTATGCCGTTTTTCAAACGATTTTTTATCACAGCATAGAGAACATCGGCTGAAAACAACGTGGCAAGAAACCAGATTGGAGCGACTATTACGGCAATCTCATCCCCTTTTGACACACTCGCAACAAACAAGTTCAAGAAGTAGGATAATCGTTTGTGGCTCAAAAACTTCGCGGGAGAAAATATAACAAAAAGCGTCGTACCTATGAGCCCCGCGGTATAGTACGTTGCTATTAACTGAATCCGTGACCGGATAACTTCCCATGGCTTCCTCTCTTTCCACTGATAACCGCGAATGAAGAAAAGCGTTGGAATACCATAGCTTAAGGGAACAACTACAAATTTTGGTGCAGAAGTGTGCATCATCACAACTAAAACGAGGATGAATCCCTCAAGCACAAGAACATTTAGCTGTTGTTTTCTTGACTCTGTTCCCATTCAGCTCCACGCCTCTTCTAACGTGTTTTAGATTTTGATTTCGTTAAAGTTTTCCTTTATCACGTTCAGCAATTCGATCGTTTGTTTTACGTTGCTGAACACGGAATTGATTTCGTCAAGAAACCTCTGGATTGACGCACTTATTTCCTCCGCAGTTGCCGAACTTTCTTCCGATATCGCAAGTAAGTTCTGTATGCTGGTGGTAATATTCTCCAATTTCTCAGTTTCGTGGTTCAAAGTTTCGATCAAGGCGTTTAACTGCTTGGTAATGTTGGAAATTATCTCGCTGGACTCTTTGCTCTTATTCGCACTACTTGAAAGTTCTTCAGACTGCCTTTTCAATTCTTCGTAACCTTTCAAAACACTCTTGCTCAGTTCGGCAATACCATTGGAAACGGTCGTTAAGAATTGCGAAATTTTATTCGCCGAAGCTTTACTCTCTTCGGCGAGCTTTCTTATTTCGTCGGCGACTACGGCAAAACCTCTTCCCGCCTCACCACTCCGTGCAGCCTCAATCGCGGCGTTCAACGCAAGGAGATTCGTCTGTTCAGCAATGCTCATAACGGTGGTGGCTATATCCTGGATCGCGCTCGCCTGGTTTCTCAATTCCTCGCTTTCTTTTGCAACCCTTTCAAAGTCCTTGCTCATGTTCTGCATTCCAGTTGCTGAAGCTTCAACGCTCCTTGCCGCATCAATGATTTTCTCAACGGCCATGTTTAGATTTTGGATTATTGCGTTCTGCTCGGTAATAGTTCTTGTGATGGTATCCACGTTGGAACTGACGGCCTCGGAGATTCTCTCGGCGTCATTGCTAATTTGAACGGCTGTATCGGCCACCTGCGTGGCGAGGTCCTTCATCGTATCGATTTGCTCCTGCACGGCGTTGGCTGATTCAAGCGTTTTCTTCGCAAAATTCATAATTTCTTCGGTATCACCCTGCAAACCAAGCAGGAACTCTCTGAGCGAATAAAGGGCCTCCGTGTTGGCTTTCGAAACTTCTTGGAAATCTTCGTCTCCAGATATTGTGATGATACTGTTGAAGTTCTTCTCCTTGTATAGTTGAACCATCTCTTTCGTAGCATCAAGTCCTTTCTTGAAATCTCTTAATCCGAGGACTATCGCCACTCCAGTTACACCCGCAGTTAAAATCGCGTTGAGCAGTGGGCCGAAAAATCTTGAAAAAAGGAGGCTTAGAACAAAGACGAGAGCGGGAGCAATGAAGGCATAAGCGGTCAGCATCCTTCGAACAAGTCCGAGCGCTATCGCACGGTAAAGCTTTAAAACCACGCGCTTACCGTATGGCTTTGTGGAAATCACCTTAACTTCAATGAAAGAACCGCTGCTGGTGGCACCTTGGTTCAATATCTCTACCTTCAATGGATCATTGAAGAACTCCGAAGCTCCTTTTAGTAATCCAAGGAAATAACTCCGAAAGTCTCTCGCCGATTCGTACCTGACTATAGCCGTACGCTCGTCAACATAGTTGAAAATGATTCTCGGCGGTTTTGCACCTTTTATCCTTCGAGTTAAAGCCCTATGAACACTGTCCATGGCACTTAAGAATGACATACAACCTTCTTTTTTGAAGTAACCAGGATAGAACGAGTGGAACGTTCTGATGTTGTTGTACCCCGTTTCCTCCCAAAGTTGTTCGTACGTTTTCCCAACTCTCTGCGCAAGTGCCTTTGAAAATCTCACAACAAGCTCATCGGGTACATCGTTGCTTGGGACAAGGAGCTTTGAGGTATCTAAGTTAAACTCCTTGACCAGACTTTCCACAACTGATTCACCGTAAAGCTTCTTCCAAGTCGAAAGCCATACACTCATTACAAAGCTTTTCATGAACGTCCCTCCCCTTTAAAAGTCGTTAAGAAATTGGCGAAAGAAACTCTCGATTATCATTATATCATATGTCAAACCAACCATTTACTATTCTGCCCTCTTCTTAGCTTGTAACTTTTTTGAAGTCTTAAGTTCGTACATCGCCTTGTCAACGTCGCGAAGCGTATTTCGTAAGTTCCCGGAGAAACGTACTACACCAAACGAAAATTGTGGCCTCAATTCATGTGAGCTAGAGAAATCCTTTAAAATAATCTGAACAATTCGCTCAGCAACACTTGGCTCGCAGGATTTTAGAACCACCAAAAATTCGTCTCCTCCCATCCTCACGATGAGGTCGGATTTCCTAACGTTACGTTTGATAGATTCGACCAGTGATTTCAGCACCATGTCCCCAACGTCATGACCGTAGTTGTCATTTATTTCTTTGAAGTTGTCCAGATCTATGTAAACAAATGTATCTTCTTCGGTGAACGTCTGCTCAGTCAGAATTCCTCTGTTGTAGGCTCCGGTGAGCTGATCAGTGAGGCTCCTGGTATGTGCAATCGTTAGTTTCACGAGTAGCTCCCTGTAATCTTGTACCAAAGTGTAGGAAAATCCCGCAAAGAGTGATGCGACACCAAAATTTGATAGGAGTTTGAGATTCAACGATAAAAACATCACGATACCATCGTGAACAATTGTAAGAACAAAGAAAGACACAAAGCCAAATAGAACCCTGGATGAACTTTTGATAGTTTCAAGAAACACGAATCCGGCGTTGAAAAAAAGAGAAACTGCAACCAAGTTGGTGAGTATCTTGAATGAATAGTTGGTCGGAGGTATCCACAGGATGAACGCTAGGATTAAGTTAGCAAGGATGAAAAGTTTGTAAGCGAACTTCTTTTCTATTCCAAAATACGAAAATCCAAGTATCAAGAATGCAAAACCAAGGTAAGCGGACGTTACGAAGAGCTTACGCGCAATGAGGAACGAAGTAGGATTTCCAAGAGAATAAAATTGT
Source organism: Thermotogota bacterium (assembly GCA_030550315.1). GTDB lineage: Bacteria > Thermotogota > Thermotogae > Thermotogales > Fervidobacteriaceae > Fervidobacterium_A. Next base: position 6,592 of record JAUQPP010000048.1, read on the forward strand.
ACCAAATCGAACATCCAAATAGCTCCGAAAATACTTGCTATTCCGAGGTACAGGTACGATTTTTTCCGCTCACCAGTCAGTGTGGCTGAAATTATCAGTAGCACAGTACCTATTGTCGTGGAAAGCCCTATGGTTATGTTCAATAAAGTGTTTGTCAGAAAATAGAGTATGCTGAACTTCTTTGCCCCTTGCTCGTCAACAAGAAACGCTCCAAAATCAATGCCAAGTTCGTATATACCGCTCATCACTATCGCGATTTCTTCGGCATCAGGAGGCAACTCAAAAAGGAACGGTTGGTACCAGAAGTGCCCGGTACGCTTTTCGTGAAGTCCCACACTGCCAGCAAAATGTCCGTTTACGTAGACGCGGAGGTAGGAACAGTCGGCCTGTGGGATGTAAAGATACCTGGATTTTTTCAAATCTTCAGGTACTCGAGTATCATCTATTTTTGTGCGAAGTAGAATCGTGGTCGGTGCTCTCAAAGTCACGTAAAATTTCTGAAGGCTTTCCCCTTGGCTTGAAAGTACTTGTGCACGGTCTTCAACAACCTGCCAACTTAGAAGTGCCGAACTCTCAAAGCTTATGGACCAAAAAAATAAAAAGAAGAGAGTCGTAAACGCAACAATTGAAAGTAATAATGCCACAAGGTAATATCTTAGATACCCCATACATCTACTCTCCGTAAGAACCCAACTGTTAAGAATTTTGGTAACCACAATGTGTTAAGTATCGCAAATATTCACCCGAACAAATATTATTATACCCCATCTTAGAAAGGTTTGGAACAATTCTTGTAATGAAATACAAAGTACGGCCTTTTTCGTCTTTTAAGAAAGGTCGATAGAGTATTTTCAAACAAAAGCTGCGACATCGCTCCAGAAAATAACATTTAAAATCAAGGATAGGAAATTCTTCTTCATCGTGTTCGCTTTCACAAGATTTTTGACGTTTTAGTTCAAAGCAAGTACTTGTGGCTTTCCGGATGTATGGCACAAACTACTTAACAGGGGACTTTGCCTTTCCCGCAGGTGTGAGGCTCAAGCCAGACCTACGTAATTGTGGAGTGTGTGTCCCCGTGAAAGCCAACCCTGAGCCGGTAGGAATCATATCCCTTTTAGGGTGTTGGGAGTGGGTTAACAGATACTTTGTCAAAGTAAAGTATGCATTAAGTACGGACAGGCTGAGCCAAGACAAGATTTCATCGTTAAAATTTGCTTTTCAGTAAGTGATAAAAAGTGCCCCTAGTGCGAATTAAAAACCTCGTGGAAGTTCCACCGAGGTTTGAAGTTTTCACTTGGTTACTCCGCTTTAGATTTTATAAATCAAGCGTATTTAGAGAGCTCGGAAATGATTTCGTCAAGCTTTACCTCCACACCGCACTTCTGCAAACTCTCTGGTATCTCTTTTATCTTGTGCTCTTTCCCTTTAAGTCACAGCAGATGCTTGTTGAATCTCAAGGCTACCCCCCTATTCATTCTCATCTCAAAATCTCAAATCTCCAAAGGTTGCTTACCTTCCAAAACTCTTAAAAACCTGCTTTCTACAGTGTCCCAATTGACCACGTTCCAAAAGTTATCAATGTACAAGTCCCTCCTGTTCTGGTACTTCAGATAGTACGCATGCTCCCATACATCGAGACCGAGAAACGGTAGGTGACCTTTCATTATAGGATTGTCTTGGTTCGGTGTTGAATAGATAATTATCTTACCTTGCTCGTAAATAGCCCATGCCCAACCGCCACCAAATCTTGAAAGTGCAACTTGCTTAAAGATCTGTTTGAAGTTTTCAAAGCCGTGATAGCCCCGTTCAATGTACTCCATCAGTAATCCCCTTGGAAGTGCCCCGTCGTTTTTCTTGAGTTGCGGCCACCAAAATGTGTGATTGTAATGTCCTCCACCGTTGTTCTGAACAACAACGCGAATGTCCTCAGAAAACTGGTTTAGGTTTTGAAGTAGCCACACAAGAGATTTTTCAGCAAGTTCCGGATATCTTTCGACAACCGCGTTCAAATTTTTCACATACCCCGCGTGGTGACCATTGTAATGCACATCCATGGTTCGAGCATCGATGTACGGTTCGAGAGTTTCGTATCCATAGCTCATCTTGGGCAGTTTGAACATAAATATCACCCTTGAATAAATATAGACTTAGTTGTACCTAATTGATTTATATATTACAACTATTGCTCCTTATTTGTCAAGAGGGAAAAATTAAAAACGATAAAGTTCGTGTTCTGCAAAATCCTCCGCTGCGAGAATAGTAGTTCAAAATGCTTCCGTAAAATCTCATCATGAAGAGAGCTGAAATATTATCTTATAGCACAATCATATTCTCTTCATTCTCTGGTAATATTTTTGATGCGCTAGTTTTTACCACATTTTGAACTGGAACATACAGTGCAACAGCGATATAACGCCTTACATCTCCGCCAACCCTCTCTTGATGACCAATCGCCTTTCCATAATTTATCTCTTTAACTGTCCGGACCGTATGAAATCAAGTCGCGAGTAAATCACACCCGCTTGAAATCAAGCCCCGTCAAAATAGCTAGTACGCACCAAGACTAATATATGCAGGGGCACACGTCACCTTTTCCCTTTGCAATCCGCTAATTCTTTTCCGCAACTTTATATAGTGTAATAGAAAAACCTTCTCCCAAACTGATTTCAAAACAAGTTTTGTTTTACTTAGTATAAACGAAGGTGTGATATAATCATAGTGTATAAGTTGAAAAAATCTATACGGAGGGAGCTAACGGTGAAATCAACAATCGTTGCTCGAGGATTAACAAAGAAATTTGGTGATTTCGTTGCTGTGGACAACGTGAATCTCGATGTCAAAGAAGGCGAAATTTTCGGCTTTCTTGGGCCAAACGGGGCAGGTAAGACAACAACAATAAAGATGCTTACGGGTACACTAAAACCAACTAGTGGAAAAGTACAAATCCTCGGACTGGACATGGACGAGCATGAAATAGATATTAAACGCATGATCGGAGTCGTACCAGACGAACCAAAGATTTACGAACACCTTAGGGGATACGAATTCCTTGAATTTGTTTCAGCCATCTTCAAAACCAACTTTTCCGACGTTCGTCAGCGAATTGAAGAGCTTTGCAATGCTTTTCAAATAGATTACCTGGATAAATTGGTTTCTGAGATGTCACACGGTATGAAGCAAAAGTTGATGCTTGTGTCGGTACTGATGAGAAAACCGAAAGTTCTCTTCCTGGACGAACCCACCGTCGGACTCGATGCAAAAAGTGCGCGTGTTCTTAAGGAACTACTGAAAAAGTACTCAAACGAAGGTACAACGATTTTTATGACGACACACATCTTGGAAATTGCCGAGAAGATGTGTGAAAGAGTTGCTATAATAAACAGGGGAAGAATAATAGCCGAGGCTACAGTTTCGGAATTGAAAAACACTTATAAAGCTTCCCTTGAGGACATCTTTTTACAGTTAACAGCCGAGGAGGATATAAGAGAAATAGTGGAGAACTTATGAATATTTTCATTTGGAAGTGATGATGATGCATCTGAGAAAAATGCGTAGTATCCGAAGGTGCTTGAAGATAACTACTGTAATTGCGACGGTTCTTATTTTGTATATCTTCTCGATCTTGGGATTTATAGTAAGAGAGATCGAGACCTTCGAAAGCATCTACACCGAGCTGCGAAGTTGCTTTTCACTTGTCAACGAAGTAATTGCAGGTCGTCAAAGTCTCGATAAACTCCTTCCGATGATGGAAAGGTTCGGATACGACCCTACGCGTTACCTTGAACTATTGAAAGCTTTTGAGAAATCAAGTATTCCAAGGGAGGATGTCATCGTAGAGATTAGAAACTTCGCAAATTCTTTGAGAAAGTACGAATTAGAAAAACTTCGATTGCACAATGTAACTGTGAAAAGTGCATACGTGTTCCTGATAATAGGTTCAATCATCATTCTACTGCTCCTCGCGATATCAACTAATCGTGTAAAGAAATACATTGTGAAGATTTTGGGCAAAGTCAAAGAGATTTCCGACAACATATACATTTCAACAATACCCGTGGGAAAACCGGAGTTCCTTGAAGATTTTTATGTCAACCAATCAATCGAAAGCATTAACCTCGTTCAATCGATATACGATGCCTTCAAGCATGCGCCCATAAATACCTCTATCGAAGACTTCATCTTCACAGTTGGACCATATCTTTGTAGCCTGTTCAATTCTCAGCGATTCTCGGTAGCTCTTATAGATTGGGAAACCGAACAGGTCATCGCCGAGGTTGCTTACATTTCCAAACCGGAAGTCAAACCGCGTCTAATCGCAGGCTTCACAGAAAAATTATATGAAACATCACTTGGAGAGATGATAAAGAGCAGTCAAATGACCCGAATCATTAACAACCTTTCCGAAAGGTACGAAAAAACAAGATCGCTAAGCACCAAACTTATTCTCGACGAAGGCTTCCGTTCGAATCTTACCGTTGTCGCCACAATCAATAGTCGTCCGTTTGGATTTTTCTTCCTTTCTTCGGAAAGAGAAAACAACTATACCGAACAAGATGCAAAATTATTTTCATCGATTCTGAATATCCTGTCCTACAGACTTTTCTACTCACTCACCATACAACGGTTGCTCTCACATTTTGGCAACAGTCTTGTGAACTTGGTCGAGTTCAAAGACAATGAAACCGGGAACCACATCAAGAGAGTTTCCCTCTATGCAAAGCTGGTTGCTGAAGAACTTGCGCTCCATCCGAAACTTATCCGTGAAATCTACGAATTCTCTCCACTTCACGATATTGGAAAGGTTGGTATTCCCGATTCCATACTCCTAAAACCCGGAAAACTTGATCCGGAGGAATGGGAAATCATGAAGACCCACGTTGAAAAAGGAGTGAGAATTATCGAGGAGTTTCAACAAAACGCACGAAACATCATGGAGCCAAAGAGCTTAGAGACCATGAAAAACATTATCGCAGACCACCATGAGCACTGGGATGGAAGAGGATATCCCAAAGGAAAAAAGGGCGAGGAAATTAGCATTGAAGGTAGGATAGTGGCCCTTGCGGATGTCTTCGATGCGTTGACAACGAAGCGTCCGTATAAAGAAGCGATACCGTTTGACGAAGCTGTGAAGATTATCCAAGAAGAAAGTGGAAGTCATTTCGATCCACACGTTGTCTAGGCCTTTGTTAAGAGGATAAGAGATGTTAAAAATATTTATGAGGCTCTAAAGGATTAAAAAACGGGAAGGCATCGGCCTCCCCGTTTTAATAGCCTGTTTCTCACAGAGCTTCTATTTCTTTTATTAACCGCTCCACCAAGAGTATTCCGACTCTTTCCTGCGCCTCGAACGTGGAAGCACCGATGTGTGGAGTTGCAACTACGTTCGGTAAGGCCAGCAACTTCTGTCTCAACTCGTCTGTTGGTGGTTCGACTTCGAAAACATCAAGACCTGCTGCGTAAACTTTGCCAGTCACGAGTGCTTCGTAGAGATCCGCCTCGTTAATTATCCCGCCACGAGCTGCGTTAATTATGATGACCCCATCTTTCATCTTTGCAAAAGTTTCTTTGTTTATCATGTTCTTAGTCTCAGGTGTGAGCGGTACGTGAATGGTTATGTAATCGCTTTCCCTGTAAATCGTCTCAAGGTCAACCAGTTCAACGGATGCATCCGTTTCTTTAACAAACGGATCGTACGCGAGTACCCTCATATCAAAAGCAAGGAGTCTCTTGGCAACTTCACGACCGATGTTTCCAAAACCGATTATACCAACCGTTCTTCCGAAAAGTTCGTGACCTTCAAGTTCCTTTTTTGTCCACTTTCCGTTCTTGAGATCGATCGTTCCGCGGGCAATGTGCCTTGAGCAGGCTATCATCAACCCAATCGTGAGTTCAGCAACGGA
>JAUQPP010000049.1 GCA_030550315.1 Thermotogota bacterium
GCGAATTCTCCGATACCGATTATAACCTTCTTCTTCACGGGTCATCACATCCCCAGCGCATTCAAAAGTTTTTCAAGAGATTCTACCGAGGGAATAAGTAAAAGGTACCCTGTTAACTCCTCCTCAACACCTTCGATTGCTATCTTTGTTTCCACAAGCATGATGTTCTCCTCACCAGCTAATGCTATTGGAAGAGACAATTCCGAAACAACCGCACTTATCATGTCGATAGTCAATTCCGGCGGATCCGGATTAACAAACAACCCAGTAAATCCTGCAAGTGCTGTGATGTACGAACCACACATGATGTTGCCAATTTCCTTCATCATGGAACTTGTGAACTCATCGAGCTCGGTGATATCCGCAGGCTCCATACCAGTTAAAAGTCTTGCTACAGTTTTCACCACATTTGGTTCGAAAATGAGTACAATCTCTCCCGTTAAATCCTCTTTAAGAGGCATTTTCACAGCACAAATTATTTCTTCGGGATTATCGAAGAGAAATGGAATCTTCGATATGGGAATTACCTTCACTTGCGGAACGGAAATATCCACTTTCTTATCGAGCATCATTGAAAGTGCCGTTGCCGCATTGCCAGTTCCTATGTTTCCCACTTCCTTTATCGCATCCAGTTGCGCGGGTCCCAACTTTTCAAGCATCGTTTTCCCTCCTTTTTACCCTCATCTCTTCACATTTTTCATCTTAAGCTCCTTTTGGAATATGAAGCGAACGAGTCTCGTTTCCAATTGAGCTGGTAACTCTAAGAATTGAGTTCCAAAGACGAATCCGTCTTCCACCATTGGATCTTCACGAACAACCTTGGTTTTTTGTTTAACGAGTGCCAAGTTCTCTTCGAAGGTCAGGTCCACATAAATTATATCACCGGGACTCAAGTGTTTCTTCGTTACAATGAGCATCCCTCCGGCACTAACATTTCTTGTTGTAAATGGGAAGGATTCAGCGGCCTCTTCAGGTGTCAAGTAAAACCTACCCTCCAAATACAGAGGTATCCGTACAAACTTTCTCCTTTCAGTTTTGCGTACCTCATTTGGAAAAGGTACTGGTATCACATACATGTTATCGAGCTTCACAACACCCAACGAAATCGTATCAAATTCGTAGATTGACGAACGGTCAAAAACATTCACGTTCATGCGTACACCTTTAGGAATAGGAACAAACCTTCCTTTGTACGACGGTATGGACAGGAACAAGATCTTCCTGCCAAAGTCGATATCTGAAATGCTAGTTTTGTAACTCCCCTCAAGTTCACGTACCATGGTAATGTTTATAACAGCTGGCAAGCCGACCTTTAAAACTTTTTGTGCGTCCACCAACTCAACGTACGCCATCAAAGCTTCTCCCCTATGCGTTCGTAAATTTTCAGGACTGTGCTCCAAGATTCACTCGGTTGCGGAATGAACGCGCCGAACCTGTAACATTCCTCTTCTTCAACGTACCACATAACTTGAACCGTCTCAACTAGGTCTTTCGCCACAAGTTGCAAACGAAGTGATTCTCTGAGACTTGGCTTATACTCGCTTAACACTTGGCAACCATTTTCAGAAATGTCAATTATTATTCCACGAAAGCCGGCAACTCTACACGGCTCGAAAGAAACGTATCGAGGTTTCGACCGTCGTTGTAGGATGCCCACTTTATCAAAAACCTCGTAAGAGTATTCACCGCCCTCGGAAAAGACTAACTTTCCAACCAACGTTACAACGTAACCTTCCACCGGAAGATCAACTCTGATAACTTCAGGTATCTCATCGAACGAAAGAAAATTTAACTTGAAGCGCTTACCGGATAATTCTTTGAACCTCACCGATAGTTCCAACTTCTTCCAGTACGCTCTAAGAATGGCGTTGCGCAGATTTGTATTTATGTAGTCTTCAATCGTCACAATCTATCACCCCTAAAAAGCTTAACAAACCTTTCGATCAATCCTTTACGGTCTTTAGCAACCACGGGTTCTTTGACAAGAATGGAAACGATGCGACGTATAGAAAACGAAGGTTGAATGCTTTTATAGTGTTTCACGAACAACACCCTCTCCCGAACGCTTCTCTCAACACCAGGGTGTTCCTTTATCAAAGTCATTGAGCTAACTTTGGTGTTAAGGAACCGCTCTGAAACTTCCGCAAATCGTTCCAGCAAATTCGTAGCTTCCTTTACATCCTGGACCATGTTGGCCACCAAATGGATGTTTTCTCCGGAGATACCTTTGAGCGATAACAGCTTAATCATAGTGTAAGTGTTCACAACCGCCGTCGGCTCGGTCGTTGTGATAACCAGAAAATCATCAACAAGCGCGAGAAATGGCATGTAACTTTCGTTAAATCCAGGAGGCATGTCCATTACGACGATATCGTAATTCTCGAGAATCTTCAGAAAGTGCGTTGTGAAATCCTTAATGATAAAATCGTTCGCCATCAGCAAGTCCGAAACATCGCCACCGAGCGAAATTAGATCCAGGCCGTGCTCTGTTTTTGTGATGAGGTCCTCTATGGCACATTTTCGATTCACAAAGTCTTTTATGCTGTATTTGGGATACACGCCGAGGATTATATCGGAGTTTGTGAATCCAACATCCGTGTCCAGCAGTAACGTTCTTTTACCGATTTCGGCAAAAACAGCGGCCATGTTCGTAGCTAAAAGAGTCTTCCCAACTCCACCTTTACCACTCACCACGGCAATTACCTGACTCTTTTTTAAGCTGTTAGCCTGGTTTTGCATGTTTCAACACCTCTTTGGCAAGCAACAAAGCTAGTTCCCTACTGTTCGCTTCGAAGATATCGTCTGGAACACGTTGTCCGTTGGTGATGAATGCTATGGGAACTTTCAAGAAGTTTGGTACGTTCACAAAGTGCCCGTAGGAAGATGTCTCATCCAATTTCGACAATATCACGTGCGTTGGATTAACCACCGAGAATTTTTGAACGATTTCCCTAACATCTTCCTTTCGATACTGCATCCCCAGTACAAGAAAGCAGAGGTCCGGTTGAACCACCTCAGCCATCGCCCTGATCTCGGTCATGTGTAGCTCGTTTTTTTGACTTCTTCCAGCGGAATCAATCAGTATCGTATCAAAGTCGCTTAAAGCCTCCATTTCAAGTTTCGCTTCCTTTGGAGTGTAGGCTACCCTGATTGGTACATCCAAGAGCATCGCATAAGTTTTTAACTGGTCAACAGCGGCTATTCGGTAAGTGTCCAACGTTATTATGGCAACACGTCTGTGGTCGTTTATCTTTAGCTTGGCAGCGAGTTTCGCAAGTGTGGTGGTCTTACCCACACCGGTTGGACCAACAAATAGAATTTTGCCCTTCAGTTCTGGTACGTTGGTGTTTATGAAAGGCAGCAGCATTTCGGAAATAATCAGCCTTGTATTTTCGCTGGTGAAGTCTAACTGAGTATACTTAACCCTAGCGTACTCAATTAACTTTTCAACAATCTCCTCGTCCATATCTTGCTTGTTTAAGGCTTTCCTGAAATTCTCCACCCATACAGGTTCGTTTGTCCGTTGCGTCAACATCATCGATTTTAATTCAAGCATCATCTTCTTCAACTCGGTTATATCCTCACTCTGCTGAGGTTGTTTTGATTTGGAGAGTATCTCTTGCAACTTATATATCTGTCCCTTTTCTTCTGCCTGTGGAAGCTTCTTTTCCTCCACAGCAGCGGTAACTTCTATGAAAACCTTGGAGCCAATTCCTAAAAAACCACCTTTTTTGACCTTCCTCGTGCTAAGTATAACTGCGTCCTTTCCAAGTTCCGCTCTTATCTTTTCAAACGCTTCCTTGATATCCTGAACAAGGTACTTTTTTACTATCACAGTCTCACCACACCCTCAACCGAGAGGCTGACATCCTCGGGAACTTCTTCGTACGCCAAAACAACAATACCCGGAATAAACCGCAGGAGTACACGTGAAATGTACGGCCTGATTACTCCTGAAACTATCAAGATCGGTTGGTATCCCTTTCTCATGAGTTTTTCAAGCTCCTGGGAAATCCTCTCGATTAACTCTCTCATAATCTGTGGGTTGACGTTCAAGAACCTACCTTCATCGCTCTCGGAGATTGATTCGGTCAACATCCTCTCAAGATCAGTGTCGATAGCAACCGCATGAATCTGTTTGTCACCACTCAAAAGTTTTGAAACAATTTGCCGTTTCAAACCTCTTCGAACCAGCTCAACTAAGGTTTCCAAATCCCTTGCCTTGTCGGAATTATCGAGAATCAGTTCAAAAATAAAGGGCAGGTTTCGAATCGAGACTCCCTCACGCAACAACTCCTGAAGTACTTTTTTGACGGAAGAAGGCTTTACGACGTTAAAAACATCATCGACAAGTTTGTCAAATTTTCGCCGTAATCCTTCAACAAGAAGTTGAAACTCTCTGTTACCGAGCAGTTCTGGCGCGTACTTTCTCAATGTTTCTGTAACGTGAGTAGCGAAGACAGTTGGCGGGTCAACAACCGTGTAGCCTTTTTGCTGTGCTTCCTCTTTTCGACTCTCATCGATCCAAAATGCTTGCAATCCGAACGCCGGTTCTCTAACTTCAATTCCCGGTAACTTCTCGCTCACGTAACCAGGATTTATTGCCAGCAACCTGTTAGGAACCAACTCGTATCTGGTAACTTCCGCACCCCTGATGATTATCGTGTACTCGTTCGGTTTGAGTAATACACTATCCCTAACCCTAATCGGTGAAAGCACAAGCCCAAGTTCTTGAGCAAGTTGTTTTCGAATCATTGTAAGTCTCTCGAGCATGTCGCCACCTTGCGAGAGGTCAGCCAGCGGTAACAAACCATAACCTATGTTTATTTCAACGGTATCGGATTGTATGACATCTGCAACTTCTTCTGGGGTGGACAGAATGGGACCAGCTGGGGACATTGGTCCCCCAACGGGTGCACCCACGCCAGCCACTTCCGACGGGATGAACTCCGGACGCCTTATTACTAAACCTGAGATAATTAGCATTCCACCAATCAACAAACTTGTAAACGTGGGTAGCGGGGTGAAAAGTCCAAGCACCAAAATAACGGTCCCAGTGAGGATGATAACTTTCTTCTCGCCAGCCAACTCCCTAATTAATTCTGCTCCAAGATTATCCTCAGCTGCACTCCTGGAAACGAGAATACCCGTGGCTGTTGAAACCATAAGTGCCGGAATCTGACTAACCAATCCATCACCGACGGTAAAAAGCAAAAAAGTCTTAACAGCCTCACCTGCACTCATGCGATGCATCAGCAAACCTATTATGATTCCTCCTATACTGTTCACCAAAGTAATTATTATACTAGCAATAGCATCTCCCCTTACAAACTTTGAGGCACCATCCATCGCTCCGTAAAAATCCGCTTCGCGTCTTATCTGTTCCCGCCTTCTCCGAGCTTCTTCTTCCGTAATCAATCCTGCGTTGAGATCGGCATCTACGCTCATTTGTTTACCGGGCATTGCATCGAGCGTGAACCTCGCAGCCACTTCCGCGATTCGTTCAGAACCTCTTGTAATCACGATAAATTGTATTATGACCAGTATTAAGAACACAACGATACCGACAACATAATTTCCGCCAACTACAAAGTTTCCAAAGGTCTGAATGACCTTGCCACCAAATTTCGGTCCTTCAAGAAGAATGGCGCGTGTGGATGCAACATTCAAAGCCAAGCGGAATATCGTGATTATCAGGAGTATCGTCGGAAAAGATGCAAGTTCCAACGCATTTCTGATGTACATCGTGGAAAAAAGTATTACAAGGGAGAGAGAGATATTCAGAAGCTGAAAGAAATCGAGTAGAGGATCAGGTATGGGTACTATCATAAGCAGCACGATAGCTACAATCATCAACGAAACAATTACATCAGCCTTCATGCTCTGACTCCTTTCAGAATGGGGCTATCGAAACTTTTGAAGAATCTCCAAAGAATTTCCGAAGATTTTTCGAACGATTTTTGGATAACGGTGGTCTAATGTATTGAAAAGACAATTCGAACGAGGGTAGCGTTGAGCAACTTATTATATCGTAACATAAATTTATTCTACATTTCTTAATTTAGTCCCTACTAATTTAACAACACCATGATATAATTGACGATGCTGAGAACCCCCTATCCCCCTTGAGATACACCCCCCACGGCTTTATGCGGGCGACAAAGCCCGCTTTTTTTATTTCCCAACGCAAAAGTTTGAGAATATCGTATCAATCAAATCCTCTACGTAATTTCTTCCCAAAAGTTCGTCGAACTCCTCGAGAGCTTTCCTCAGGTCTATTGAAATGATATCGAAGGGATAACCTTTCTTGAGCTGGTCGTACGCGTTTGAAATGTTTGCATAAACCCTCTTAAGGTATTCCAGTTGTCTCTTGCTCGTGACGTGTGATAATTCGCCTTCCTCAACGATTAACCGAACCTTCTCCAAAAGTTTCTGCTCTAATACTCTTAGCCCCTCGCCGGTTTTGGCACTAATCAAAACGTCGTCGTCACCTAAGCGTTGAACTTCGGTCACCAGATCGATTTTATTCCAAACGGTTAAGAAGTTTGTCTCCTTTATAAGTTCGTAGATATACCGGTCATCGTCGGTGAATCCCGTTGTCGCATCAAGCAAAAAAATCACAACGTCAGATTTTTGAACCTCACGAAGAGTCCTTTCTATACCTATTTTCTCAATCACATCCTTGGTTTCCCGCACACCAGCTGTGTCAGAGATGACAAAGTGTACCCCTCCGATTTTTATCTCACCACGTATGACATCTCGCGTTGTACCTGGGATGTCAGTAACGATTGCTCTGTCCTCGTTAAGCAAACAATTGAGGAGTGTACTTTTTCCGGTATTTGGCTTGCCAACAATCGTTAAGGTAACACCCGTGGATAGATGGAGACCTTTCCCAGCCATCTCGATCTTCATGCGAAGCATCTCAAGTAAGCTAGTGATGTCATGCCGTATCTCCGAGTCGTCTACAATGACGTCATCGCTGTAATCAATCGATACTTCTATCTTCGCAAGTATATCCAAAATTTTCTGCCTAAAAAACTCTATTTCTTTCGAAAGTCGGCCCTTCAGATTGTCAAGCGCAAGTTTTAGAGCCTTTTCACTTTTAGCTTCTATCACCTGCAAAACTGCTTCCGCTTTGATAAGGTCGATTTTACCGTTTAGAAACGCTCGTTTTGTGAACTCACCATTCTTGGCAAGTCTCGCTCCACCATTCAGCATGGTGTTCAAAACTTTTTGTGTAACGAGCACACCGCCATGACAGTAAATCTCCACCATATCTTCTCCGGTGTAACTTTTGGGAGCCTTAAAATAAACGACCAGCACCTCGTCGACAAGATTTCCAGACGTATCAAACAATTCTCTGTAATGAACGTACCTGGGTCTTGAAACCGGCTTGTTTAAAAACCTATTCACTATATTGAGTGCCTCGTCCCCACTCAAACGTACAACACCAATGGCACCAGTTCCGTGAGGACTCGCGATTGCAACTATGGTATCTCCCAACTTTATCACTTCCCAATTTTTTCTTCAATATCGTAAGCAATTATATCACACATCCATCTGTTAAAAAAGATGGCTTGCCATAAACTGGCAAGCCAATTTACTCAAGGCAATTAAGATTGGGACTTAGCTCTTGAACCAACTGACGACCATCCGCATCTTTTCTGATATCTTCGACAGGTTATCCGTAATCTTTGATAATTCGACAAACACGGCATTCAAAGATTCGAACTTATCTTTGAACTCTCCGAGTTTGACACTCGAATTTTCGACGGAGCTTACTATTTCATCAAGGATGTTTTCTATCTCCGTAAACGCTCTTTCGTTCATCTTCAGAAGTTCACCAATTTGAGCACTGAGACTTCCCACGTTTTGAACCTGCTCGATGATCGAATAGTAATTCGTGGAAAACTCCGCTTTTGTTGTCTGAAGCTTGGAAAAACTCTCCTCGGACTTACTGTAAAGTGTGTCGAGTTCCTTTAGATCCGCCGTGTAAGTATCCACGTCTTTTACAAGTTCCTTAGCAAGTTTGTTGATCTCGACGGATAATTTCATTACTTCATCTGCTACCACCGCAAAGCCTTTACCAGCTTCACCCGCGCGTGCAGCTTCAATCGCAGCGTTTAAAGCGAGTAGATTAGTTTGTGAAGCAACATTTTGTATTTTAGCGATAGCCATTTTAATAGCTGAGAACTTGTCAATGGTTCTTTTCACCGCTTCGTTGAACTTCCTGAATATTTCGGAGTTTACATTAACTGCATCGCTCATTTCCTCGATTAAGACGACGTTTTTTAGAATCTCAGCTTGAGTTTTTTCCACGTCACTCAGGAGTTGCTCAAGTTGTTTGGTTAGTTGGGCGTTTGAAGCAGAGGTTTCATCCACAACGTTTTCTAGATCCTTTATTTTATCCTTCATCTCCGTCACGTTACTTACGTAGTCACGAACAAAACTTGAGAATGCAACGGTAGCCCTACCAACTTCTTCGTTAACGTTGGAAATGACCTGAACTTCACGAATAAGCTCGCTCGAACTTGTGCGCATGTCCTCGGAGTAACTTCTAAGATTTTCCGAGAGTTTCCTCAAAGATTCAACCACGCGCTGGAACTCACCAACGGCCTCATGCTCGACGTCCAGGATTTCACCTTGCGATATCCGTTCGATAAGGTGAGCAGTTTGTGAGATGTTACTTGAAATCCTGTTTATGAGCGGTACCGAAACTACCAGCGCTACAATCAATATCACCAACCCAACAACGACATTGATTGTAACCAGCCTACCAAGTTTGAGGTCCACGTGAATTTTGACCTCGGGTAATCGGATTTCAGGGAGTTTAAATTCCTCTGGCTCCGGTATCTTTATCTCGGCTGTAATCTTTTCCTTCGGTATTGAAACTTCGATGCGGCCAATTTCCTCGCCAGCCACGGTAAACGGAGTCTTTACCGCAAAATACTCCGTCGATGAGATTGTGAAAATTCTCTCCTCCTCCGTCGGTTCAGGTTCCCCTACTCGTCGCTCACCACTTTCCGAAATCATCGTAGTTGCGTACGCTTTACCGTTCACGTATATCGTCAATTCTGATTGTGTAAGCCGTTTTATTTCGTCTAAAAAATCGTTACCTACGCGTCCAACGGTGACGATGAACCCGTTTATAGTGTTACCAAGTTGCGGGTGCATCACCGGTTGAGTAACAACGATGAAAATATCCGAACCGCCAACGTAGCCGAAAATTTCGGTGTACGCAGCCGGAGATGAAAGAATCTTTTCGATACGTTTACTAAGTTCACCGAGGAATTCCGGTTCTTTGTAAATAGCGGCAGGTACACCTGGAGCCAACGAATACGCGTACTCCACAACGTATCTGTCACGTGCATTCACGTATGGTCGTACCTTTACCTTTGGTTCAGTATTCTCCAACGTCCAGAGACCCATATAATCAAAAAGTCCTCTTTCGACAAAGGAATTCAACAGCGCACGTTTCATGGTTATATCCAGATCCTTTTTGTCCGCTGCGTTTACCACATCTTTTGAAGCGGCGGCAACTTTTGAAAGGTTTTCAAGAATACCTACCCGATCCTTCACGAGGTTTTCCACAACGTTTTTAACACCGGTTGCTTCTTTTTTGAGAGCTGAAACATAAATCGTTTCGAACGCTTTGCTAACGGAAACTCTTTGCGTCTCAACCGCATTTTTTAACTTCTCGTTATACGATCTTATATGCTTGTCGAGCTCCGAGCTGAATTTTTCGAAAAAGTCCTTGAACAAAACTTTCGGATCCCCGAGTTGCTTTTGGACTTCCCTAGAGATTCGGTCACTTTCTCGTGAGAGATTAAAAACCGTAAAAATGATTGAAAGCAGCACTGGAACCGTTACCAACGCAACGGTAAGGATCACAAGGCGAGTCCTTATCGACATGGTCTCGCCTTCCCGTTGCACTTACATTCTTTTTACCACTTCAGCCAAGATTTTCGCTATCAACTGACCAGTCCTGTTAGCAACCTCGAGTACTTCTTCCGCCGTGAGAGGTTTCAAATCGTCAGGTACCGCCCTATCGGTAATGGCCGAAATTGCAAGCACTTTAATTCCCGCATGCGCGGCCGCAATAACTTCTGGAACTGTTGACATTCCTACGGCATCCGCACCCATCCAGCGTAACATCCTAAGTTCAGCAGGGGTTTCGAAGTTCGGACCCGCAACGGCAACGTAAACTCCTTCGTAAACATCAATTCCAAGCTCCTTAGCTACAGACTTGGCAAGTTCGCGCAGATTCTTATCGTAGGCGTTCGACATGTCTGGGAATCGTGGCCCCCATTCCTCGATGTTCGGTCCAATCAGCGGGTTGTCACCCATCATGTTGATGTGATCCTTTATAATCATAGGGCGTCCAACTTCGTAATCCGGATTCAAACCTCCTGCCGCATTCGTTAAAAACAGGTATTTAACTCCCAAAAGCTGAGCGACTCGTACTCCGAAAGTGACATCCTTCATGTTATAACCTTCGTAATAGTGGAAACGCCCGTTCATGAGCATAACATTTTTGCCATTTAGTCTTCCAAAAATCAATTCACCTTTATGTCCTGGAGCCGTCGAAACTGGAAATTCCGTGATTTCCTTGTACGGGATCTTTGTGGGACTTTCAACACTATCGGCGATACCATGCAAACCTGAGCCCAAAACAATACAAACTTCCGGAGTCTCGGCTACCCTACTCTTGATATAATCCGTAGCTTTTTTCACTCGCTCTATATACTGCCTTACGTCCATACACGTAACCTCCTTTTGAAAACATCGTGTGATTGTACGAGTTTCTAACTGTGCGCTTCACTAATTAAATTATATATCGCACATAGCGTCTGAGCAAAAAGCTTATGAAAATCGTTCCAAGGAGTAATAAGCTCGAAATTGCATTTATCACTGGTGAGATACCAAACCTTATCATCGAAAATATCTGCAATGGCAAAGTTGTCGCGTTCGGCCCAGCTACGAAAAAGGTTATAACAAAGTCATCTATAGAAAGCGTGAATGCCATGAAAAAGGCCGCGATAATGCCGGGCATGGCTATCGGTACAATTACTTTCATTAAAACAATAGATTTTGTTGCGCCTAAGTCATACGCAGCCTCAATAATGGTCTTGTCAAAGTCCTGCAAACGCGTTAAGATAATCATCATCGTGTACGGTATTGAAAACGTCACGTGTGCAACGTACACGGTGAAAAGACTGAGCTGGAGCCTTATCGTTACGAAAAATATTAGTAACGAAACACCTATGATTATGTCAGGGATAACGAATGGAATGTACGTGGTGGTCCACATGAGCTTTTTAAACCTTGGACTACCAAGGTACATTGCTATTGCACCGAAGGTACCAATTAAGACAGCTGTCAAGCTTGCCGTGGTACCAACAATTATCGAATTGAAGAACGTTCGCCAAACATGTAGATACCTTGTGGATGTGAATAGCTGAACATACCATTTCGTGCTAAAACCCGTCCACTCTGGCGATTTCGATGAATTAAAGGAAAAGACAACAACAACAATAATCGGAAGGTAGAAAAATATCAAAGTTGCAACGGTAACGAATTTTGAAAAGTTACCTGGTTTCACGTCGTTCGCCTCCGTGCATGAAGACAAGAACCGCTACTATAGTTATTATAAGAAGGATCGAAGAAATAGCCGCGGCCGCCGGCCAGTTCTTCGCAACCGTTAGTTGCCTGGCTATCTCATTACCAACCATGCGTGAATTTTTTCCACCCACAAGTTCAGGAACTGCGTAAGTACCGATGGAAGGTATAAAAACGAAGACAAATGCAGAAATGATACCTTGCTTGATGTTGGGCAAGAGAACCTTGAAAAAAACCTGGCGCTTGGTGCACCCCAAGTCCATCGCCGCTTCAAAAAGTTGCTTTTCAAGACGTTCTATAGACGAAAAGAGAGGCAATATGGCAAAGGGCAGGTACGTGTATACCAATATCAATACAACGGCAAAGTTATTGTACATGAATTGGATGTAGGTCTTGACAAGTCCTATTCGGAGGAGGAATTGGTTGATCAGACCGTTGTTTCCCAGCACAAAGATCCACGCATAGATTCGAATAAGCGAATTCGTCCAAAACGGTATGATAAC
>JAUQPP010000050.1 GCA_030550315.1 Thermotogota bacterium
CGTGATAAATGCTGATGTAAATGGAGCATTAAACATACTCAAAAAGGTATCTCCGAATTTCCATAAGGGAATAGGAGTAGGGGCTTTGACCAGCCCAGTGCGGTTAAGGTTAGTAAGCTAACATACCGCACGAAGAATCCTCGCATTTTAATGCGGGGAGGAGGTCAAATTCTCGAGGCCAGCAAAACAAACAGGACTCGGGGCTATGCTTTATCCACTTGACAGATACGGACTTGTTCTATCTGGCTTTCTGACGATACCACTTGTGTTCTTAGATCACGATATGTTTGTCTATTCTTTCGGTGTTTCCGCTTTTGTTGGTATCTTGGTGTCGGTCGTATCAAAGTTGAAGATTGGTGGAGTCACTGGGGATGTCTTAGGTGGGAGCTGTCTGATGGGGCAGTTGAGTGTTCTGTTGATTGGATACTTTAAATCCCGATAAGGTGGGAACAAGGCGTTGAATTTCGAAGCAAGATTATCTATTTTTGTCATCGCTGTCGGTTTTGATTTATTCCTGGGTGAATATCCATCACCACTTCACCCAGTCGCGTATATGGGATGGCTGGGAAAACTTTTCGATCAAGTAAGAGAAAATATCGACGGTAAGTTTATGAACTTCCTGTTGGGACTCTCAGCACTCGTAGGCGAAGCTACATTGTGGCTAATTCCTGCTTTGCTTGTGCAATCCGTCGGGAATCGAGCCTTGATGATTGTTCTCTCGGCGCTATTCTTCAAATCAACATTCTCTATCCGCGGATTGTACGAACACGTTGCCAGATGTCTTACAGAAGATATCGAGCAACTTAGGAAAAACGTGTCGGTAATCGTATCTCGCGATACATCAAAACTCGACCTCCAACATCTCTATTCTGCAGCAGTTGAGAGTTTATCGGAGAACATCCACGATAGTTTCGTCGGACCGTTCTTTTACTACTTGCTTTTCGGTCTCCCTGGAGCAGTTGTTTATCGACTTGTGAACACGTACGATGCTCTGTTTGGTTACCGAAATGAGAAGTACGAGTGGTTTGGGAAATTTCCAGCTAGGCTTGATGATATCCTTAACTTTGTACCGTCTCGAATATCCACAATTTTTATCGCGCTCTTCAACCCCGCACGTGCCTTCTGTTATGTCAAAAAGTACGGCCATCTGAAAATTAACGCAACATACCCGATGAGTGCATTTGCCGGTGTGCTTGAAATAGGACTTGAAAAAATTGGATACTATAAATTTGATGGGCCGCTGCCAACTGTTCAGGATTTGAGAAGGGCATTGGCTCTGTTTTGCAAAGTAACAACTCTTATCTTGATATTCTTTATTTTTTTATTTTCACTTATTTCTTGATGGGAGTTAACTTGATAGTCAGTGTAGTCAGTGCGGTCGCGAGGTGGGAGCGTTGCACGGTGGCATTCGTGACGAAACGTTGATTGATTTCTCAATATCCGTGAATCCAATGGTCCCAGATTTTTTAAAGGAGCTGGACAAGAAAGTTCGACGTTACGTTAGAAGGTACAACTATGCAGAGTGGCTTGAACAGGACTTTAGGAAGTTTTTTGGTGATGATGCGGTAATTGTGGCTGGCGCTACCGAGGCATTACACATCCTTGGATGGAGCGTGTTCAAAAACGCAACTACTATCATTCCACAACCGGCATATTCGGAGTACGAAAGGGTTGCAAAATTCGCATCATCCCGGGTTCTGACGCCTTGGATCATCGAAAACGGTTGGATAAATCTTGACACCCTTCGCGCTACTATTTACAAGGAAGCCTTACACGGTGAAAAAATTTTCGTATTACTTGGTAATCCGAACAATCCAACCGGACTCTATAATCCGATTTCACGATTCGTGCAACATATTTCCGAAGAATTTGATAACCAGGTGGAATTCATAATTGATGAGGCGTTCATTGATTTCGTTCCACAGGCTGAGAGGGAAGAACTATCCAAATTCGACATTCCAAACCTTACTTTAATTAGAACGTTCACCAAGATTCTCGGTTTACCCGGAATAAGGGTAGGATACGTTACCGGAAAATTTAGTCAACTAGTCGAACGTTACAGGATGCCCTGGGCAATAGGGGCCGACGGATTCGCGCTGGTGGAGCAAATTATGGAAAACTACGAACAGTTCAAAACTTTTCTAGAGGAGAGTGCCTTATTTTTCGAAATGCAAAGAAAGCTATTCTCCGGTTTTGCTCGTTTTAATTCAAAAACGAATTATTTTCTTCTATTCGTTGGCGATGTCTGTAAGTTTCTTACTTTGGCGCAGACGAAAGGGATGTACTTCAGGCGCACAGACGATTTTGGTTTTCCAGGTTGTGTGCGTGTGGGGTTAAAGGACGAAGCAACGAACTTAAAATTGAAAGAGTTCCTTGAATGGTACTTTTCAAGCTAAAGTCTCTAGATAACAAGTTGAGTTGGGAGGGCTAATATGTAATGGGTTATGTACATGTTTACACCGGAAACGGGAAAGGCAAGACGACAGCCGCGTTGGGACTGGCATTGAGAGCAATCTGCGCTGGGAAAAAAATTTACATCGGACAGTTTATAAAAGGAATGCATTACAGTGAACTCGATGCTGTTAAATACCTTCCAAACTTGGTCATCGAACAGTATGGCCGAGGTTGTTTCATTCGTGGGAAGCCAACTGAGGAGGATATAAAACTTGCACGTAATGGTTTAAAGCGTGCTCGCGAGGTTCTAAACAATCAAACGTTCGATATCGTTATCCTTGACGAAATAAACGTGGCCATTTTTTACAAATTGCTTGATGTTGTCGAGGTATTAGAACTAATTACAAACCGTCCACGCAATGTCGAATTGATTTTAACCGGTCGTTACGCGCCAAAACAAATCGTTGAGATGGCGGACCTAGTGACGGAAATGGTTGAGGTGAAGCATTATTACCGACAAGGTTTACCCGCGAGGAAGGGAATTGAATTTTGATTGTGTGATTAGGCTTGGACTTCGTATTCTAAATCTCCCGTTGGTACGGGAAACTTGAAAATCGGACCATCGTACACGAATGTATGATATTCCCCATGTTCACCACAGATATCGATTTTGAGTTTCTTGACAGCCATGATGAAGTCTTCGTCAACCTCTCGTCCTAAAAGTTCTTCGTATCCTCTTTTTACTCGTATAACTTTGGCTTTGAAACCAAGTTCTATGAACTTGTGTAGAACTTCTTCCCTGTCCATACCCCAAAGTGGTTCAAATACACCAACGTTGTTCGATTCACATACGCGAACCACCCAATCCAAGTGTTCTTGAATATCGATGTCTCCGAAAACTCCTAAGCCATTAGTGAATCTCGAAGAGATTACAGCAGAAAAAACATCCTCGTATTTCTCCCAGCTCGCGCAACCAAAAACCAATCCAACTCCCAGGCTCTCGGCTTGCATTTGAATATGTTCAGGTTTTAGATCGTGCCCGCGCGTTCTATCGCAATTTTCCGAAAACATTGTGAAGATACAATCGACTTTTCCAAACATCTGCACTGCGAAATAATACGCAAGAGCACTATCCTTCCCTCCACTCCAAGATGAGAATATCACAGCCGGATGTTCACGGGTAGTTCTCAAATACACGGCACACCAACCCTCTTATGAATCGAATAAAATATTCTCAATCTTACTAACGTCTAAGTGGCCTTCCAAAACCTGTGCAATCTTATCGAAAATTCCATCTTCAACGTCGTCAATTTGATCCGGATTTCCCGAGAGACTATCCTCTGGTGGTAGCTTTGTCTCAAAATACGGCACCACACCAAGAACGGGTAAACCAGATTGTTCTTCCAAAATGCGTACCCCTTCGCTGAACAACGAAACATCCCCCTTAAATTTGTTCACAACTAACCCCTTAACTAATCGCTTCTCATCTTTGCTCATCAACCAATAGGTTCCCAACAACTGCGCGAATATGCCCCCACGTTCTATGTCACCAACGATGAACGTCGGAGCACGAGTGTACTTCGCGACCTGCATATTGACTATGTCACCGTCTTTCAAATTCAGCTCTACCGGACTTCCCGCCCCCTCAAGGATTACGATTTCGTAATTCTCTAGGAGCTGGTCTAAGGCCCACTTCTCAACTTCCCACAGCTCTTGTTTCATAGATTTGTATGAAATAAGCGAGGCAACACAACGCGGTTTTCCAAGAACATAAACCTCAGAGCGCATATTGCCCAAGGGCTTTAATATGATCGGATTCATCATCGGAGACGGTCTTTGGCGAGCTGCCAAAGCTTGTAAGTATTGGGCAGTACTTATGAACGTACCGGATTCACATGAGACCAGAAAAGTAGACATATTTTGTGCTTTGAAAGGAGCTACTTTGTAGCCACGATTTGAAAAGATTCTACACAAACCGGCTACCAGGGTGCTTTTTCCAACTGAAGACATCGAACCAACAATCATCAATGCCTTCGCCACGATTTCACTTCCAGGAAACAGCTTAACTTGTTTTTGAAGTGTCAGACTTGTCGTGGTCACGTTGGTCAAAGAATTGACGCTGGTCAAACGAAACTGAATCCCAAAGCATTTTAATTTCACCACTGTGCTTTACGAAGATGGACAAGATGCGAGGATTGAAGTGTGTAAAACTTGTTCGTTCGTCCTTTCCAAGTAAAACTACCATGGCCTCCTCGTGCGAGAGTTCTTTCTTGTACGACCTGCGCGAACGGAGCGCATCGTACACATCAACTACAGCCACAATCTGAGCTTCGATGGGAATCTCGTCACCCTTTAATCCAAATGGATACCCGCTACCGTCAAACTTTTCGTGGTGGTAGAGTGCTATGTTCTTTGCTACTTCAAAAGACGGGTCATCACCTATGATTTGCGCACCGTAAAGAGTGTGTTTCTTGACCTCTTCAAATTCCTCCGGAGTTAATCTCCCGGGTTTGTTTAAAATGTGTTTCGGAACCAGAAGTTTACCTATATCATGGAGCGGTGCGAAAGTCTTAATCAACTCGACCATTCTATCGTCCAAACCCAGTTTGTGAGCAATGAACGCGGAAAGTACACCAACTCTCTCTATGTGATTACCAGTTTGTTCATCGTACGCCTCCGCTATCACTGAGAGCCTCTTTGCAAAATTTATGTAAGCTTCGTGGAATCTTTTGTAAGCAAAGTGAACTTCGCTATAAACAGCTTGCAACTGCTGTTTTGTTGCAATGTTCTCCTGGAGTGCTTCAACATAACTTCGAATGAAATAACGAAGATCTTCGCTGAAGCGCACTATTTCCCAAACCTTACACTCCACATCCATATCAGTCTCGTGAAAATCCGACCTGATCACCTTTCTAAAAACCCCAGTTAGTTTTTGAAAAGGACCTATTAGATCTCTTAAGAGAACCGAATTTCGGGAAAACAAGTAGAACTTAACGAGAGCACTTTCAAAAAAGATCAAAGGTACTCCTAAACAAACAAAATACCAGTGACCAAGCTTTGAAACGTGAAATCCAAAGGAAATGTTCAAAACAAGCAGGATTAAAACCAGCAAGGTGGTCCTGCGAGCCAGGCTTTTTAGTATCTCTTCTATCGTTGACACCTTTACGAGCCTATTCAACAACTTGTCTCTTTCCATTTCACGAAGAACCTCCATTATCATAACGAACTCTTCCAAAACAGATTATATCACCTCCTCCAACTCTTAGTTTACGAAGCTATTATGGATAACTTAAGGTTTCTAAATCAGCTCTTTAAATCCCTCTCCGTAGACATTCCTTGCTTCGTTAACAATGAAGAATGCATGTGGGTCAATCCGCTTGATGTTCGAAATAAGTTCGTGTAATTCCCTTCTTTTTAGTGCCACAAGGAGCATACGACGTTTCTGACCCGTGTAACCTCCAATCACGTCCAGAATAGTAACACCCCTTTCAAGCTCATTTAAAACGAAGTCTTTTATCTCCTCGTACTTGTTAGAGATTATCCATACGTTGACGGACAGTTCCAAACCTTTCAGAACAAAGTCGATCATCGTTCCGTTTAGAACGATGGAGAGCACCGAGTACATCCCGGTGTTCAAATCGTAAGCCAGACCAGCCATCACACCAATGGAGATGTCTAAGAAGAGTATCGACATTCCCATCGGTGCCCCAAAAAACTTGTTAAATATCTTTGCAAGAATATCCGTACCACCCGTGGAAGCGTTCTGCGAAAAAGCGATTGCCATTCCAACTGCTGTCAGAAGGTTTCCAAAGAAGACAGCCACGATCGTGTCGCCAGTGTACTTGAAGATGGGAAAGATTCTATCGAATAAGTCGATCAAGAAGTTCAAGAGAAACGTGCAATATATCGTTTTGAAACTGAAATCGAATCCAACTAGTACGAACGCGATGAGAAAAAGCGTGATGTTGATAACGTACATCCATACACCGACCGACAGACTAACAAATCGGTTCAAAACAATAGCAAGACCGGACGCACCTCCCGCTGCGATATTGTTTGGTATCAGGAAAATAACAAGACCAAGAGCTGTTAAAAATACTCCAAAGGACGCGAGAAGGTATTCTTGGACTATCAGATTACCATCCTTTCTAACTCCCACGGTAATCTCACCACCTTGACTCCCATTTGTATCATTGCGCGTTCTTTGTACCAAACCTTTCCCTTTTCACCCTCGACAATAGCACCAGCGTGTCCCATTCTCTTTCCTTCCGGCGCGTGTCTTCCAGCGAAGAAGGCGTATATGTTTTCTGGTCGAAAACCGATCTTCAACGCATGTTCTACGCCACGAACTTCGTCCTCACCACCAATCTCTCCGATAATCAACACTTTTTCGAATCCGTGCTCTTTAACTATTTCAAACGCCTCAGCAACGTTAGTTCCAACGATGGGATCTCCTCCAAGTCCAAGGCATAACCCCAACCCTGGTCCTTCACTAAGTATCTTGGCCATTTCGTACATAAGCGTACCGCTCCTGGAAATTATGGCAAATTCCCCGGGTTTGAAATACTTCTCCGGCATGATACCAATTTTCAGCCGCTCTTGTGGATAGATCACCCCCGGACAGTTTGGACCAATCAAAACCTTTCGTTCGCGTCTTACAGCTCTAACCATCTCGAGCGTATCATGGATTGGAACATGTTCGGTGATTATTACGAATTTTTCAACACCAGCAAGTAGCGCATCTTCAAACGCTTCAAAAATGTGTTGTGAAGGTACGAAGAAGATTGCCGTGCTGACCTCTCCATGCTGCTCAAAGAAGTTCCTCAGCGAATTGTAAACCGGCACACCATGAACTTCCCTTACGCTAACGTTCTTACTCACACCACAGACAATATTGGTTCCGTATTCGAGCATGCGCTTTGTATGAAAACTACCGTACCGACCAGTAATACCGTAAACGCATACTTTATCTTGTCTGGAGAACACGGTTCTCACCGACCTTTCCACTTCTCCAGTTCAGAAGTTCTTCCACGAGGTGTTTCATATCCGATGTACAGCTGATACCATTTTCAAGAAGGTATTCTCTGGCTTCGTCTTCGTGCGTACCCGACAGTCTCACAAAAAGTCGAATCTGTGGATTGGATTTTGAAAATTCAACAATACCCTTGGCAACTTCCAACGTATCGGTTATTCCACCGAAAATGTTTAAAACAACAACATTTGAAAAACTACACACGGTATTCAGTGCTTTCAGTAGTTCCTCCCTACTGGCACCGCCACCAATATCATAGAAATTCGCTGGCTCAAAGCCGAGTTCTTTTAAGACATCTATCGTTGCCATAACAATTCCAGCACCACACCCGATAACACCAACATCGCCGTCAAGTCTAACGAAGTGTTCTTCGTTGCTTTTTTTAACCCAGCTTTGTCGGAACAAAGCGTTATCGTCAACATGGAAAACCGCATCGAGTACGTAAAGAACTCCGTTTGAGACTCCTATGGGATTGATTTCAAGTAAGGTTAAGTCGTATTCCAAGAACACTTCGAGGAGGGTTTTGGCAGTTGGCTGGACAATTTTTGGAAGATCGGTAATTTCCGTTGTTTTGATGACCTTCTCCGGTTCCCTGGTGGAAACTTCTTCAATATCCACCCCTCCGGATTTCGAAAAGATGAACAAGATATCACGTAGGGTTCTATCTACCGATAATGAAATGTACCACTCTTCATCGTGTTCAATCAGTTCCTCAACAAGCACACCTTCGGGAATCTCACCTTTTATGGACTTTGCGAGTAAGTGCTCAACTCCCTCTCTGGCTTCCTCGAGTGTGTGGGCAAAAAGCACGCCGCCTGCCTTCATTCTTCCTCCAACCAGTACCTGTGATTTGAGTACCAGAGGAAAACCGAGCCTGAGTAATCCTTCTTCTGTTTCTTCGCTGTAGCTCGTTACAAAAATAGACTTTGGAACCCTCAAACCATGTTTGCTCAAGATCCTTTTTGCTACGTACTCTTGTACCTTCATGCTGTCTCCCCCTTTAAAAACAAAATTTCCCCAAAAAATCGATGGTTTTTGGGAAAACCATCCCGCAAAGGCAGGTCTCCCGACTCGTGGATCATCCTACTCCCCGCGCCTTCCCAGCCTCTTGGCCAGTGGCTTCCTGCGGGTTTCGTCCCCACTCACGGTGGCCCGACCGTCCCGGATTTTCACCGGAGTTCCCTTTTAAGCTCGTCGCACCTTTGCGGTTGGGGATATTCACTTTTTCCAATTTCTAATTTGCGCTCTCACCTTTCACATTTTAGCATTCGCTTAAAACTTTTCAAAGAAACTTTCCCAGGAAAACTGGGAACGCGCCGGTTCTGTTCCAGGTTAGCTTCGTAAAACTGTTAGTTTCGTCAGTATGCACAGGTATGCTCAAGTGTCAAACTTCGAAACTTCGAGTGAAAAGTCGACGTACGAAATCTCACTCGTAAGTCTGCCCACGGAGATTATGTCAAAATACTCGCAAGCGTACTTTTCTATGTTACTTGGATCAACACCTCCGGAATATTCAACAACGATATTCGAAAAGCTGCCCTTGAGTTTGGCCGCCAGTTCACAAGCACGTTCCACCGGCATGTTATCGAGCATCAATATATCAACTCCCGCATTCGCGGCTTCCAAGGCTGTTTGCTCATCCTCAACCTCAACTTCTATCTTTTTACTGAAACTAACCGCTTCCCTCACTTTGCACACAGCTTCGGATACAGACCCGTAGAGCGCGATGTGGTTATCCTTGATCATGACCATGTCCGAAAGGTTCAAACGGTGAGTATCCCCTCCGCCATGGATGACAGCTATTTTTTGTAATGCAGCGGTAAAAGGTATCGTCTTCCTGGTTGCAGCGATTTTAGTGTGAACTCCCTTTGCCCTAATCCTTTCAACGAGTGTTTTTGTCTTCGTCGCTATTGAACTCATGTAAGACAGAACGTTCAGAATAGTTCGCTCACAAACGAGTACGCTGTACGCATCACCTTTTAGTGTTGCAATAACTCCTTTTTCCACGCGTTCACCATCGCGATGGAAAAATTCGATTTTTATATTAAACCTCTCCAATACCTTCGAGACAATTTCAACCCCGGATAAAACGGCCCACTCCGACTTCAGAAGTATATTCCCACAAGCAACCGTTCCCCTCAACGGATAGGAGGCAAAATCGATGAAGTGTTCATCGTCTCTTATCAGTTCCACGATTTTTTCAACAATTCTTTCGAACAATTTAAACCACCTCTACAGCGTCGAAATGTCATTTTTTGCTTTCCTGCGTTGAAACCGTGAGTTTGAGCATATCTTCGACGAGTTTTCTAATCTTTTCCGCAAGTCTTTCGTCAAGCTTGACCTCCGGCGCATCGTTTAACACTGCACGGTAGGTGTTTCTGAGGTTGTTCTTTTTCATATTGTAACACACCATAGAATCAATGGTCACAAAAGTTCTGTCCGGATAAAGTCTTCGCAGTTTCTCCACCATACCAACTTCCGTTACTACTATGAAAATCTTCGAACTCGAAGCCATCGGATACTTTTCCATTTGTGCTGTGCTTCCAACAAAGTGCGCAAGTCGTCGGACTTGCTCTGGGACCTCGGGATGTACCATAACCTCGGCGTCGTGGTACTTTTCAAGTTTCCTGAGAACTTGTTCCGCAGTAACGAAGTTATGCACGTGACAATAACCGAACTCTCCCGGAATTGGAATCACGCACTTTCCGGTTTTCTCCGCAACGTAACTTGCAAGGTTTTTGTCCGGTCCAAATAAAATCGTGTCGCTTGGCACATTTCGTACTACGTCAACCGCGTTTGCTGATGTGCATAGGTAATCAGCCAAGAACTTCGTTTTTGCCGTACTGTTGACGTAAACGACAAAGGGTGCATCGTATTTTTCCTTTGCCTTTGCAATCTCATCCTCAGTTAGACTGTTGGCCATGGGACAGGTAGCGCACAGAACCGGAACAACGACCTTCTTCTCCGGATTAAGCGCTTTCACCATCTCAGCCATAAAGTCAACCCCAAGGAACAGGATTTTTTCTGCATCCGTTTCTGCAGCCTGTCGTGCTAGTTGGAGGGAGTCACCAACAAAGTCTGCTATCCGCTGCAATTCGGGAATCTGGTAGTTGTGCGCCATAATTAAGTATCCTTTCTCTTTCGCTAACTGTCGTAACATTTCCGGTTCTACGATGTACGGTACCCTTTTAGCTTTCACGGTCTATCCCTCCCAGTATCGTTCATCCGACGATGAATTTTTCGATCCTCTTCTTCAACGCTGCCACCAGTGAAAGTGGGGCTAAGTAACTGGTCTTAGGATTCGGTGAAGGTTTATTTTGAAGCACGAGTTTGTAATTCCCAACCGGTGAACTTATCTCCAACTCATGGATGTTCTGAGATATCGATGGATCAACCAGTACTTCAACTCTTACCTTGTTGAAATCTTTTGCAGCAAGCGCAAGGGTAACGGCAACGTTGATATTTTGCGGAAAGTTACGTATCGCCTCGTAGACACTTCCAGAAAACAGAACGCATGGTTCTGAAATCGAATTTGAATCCATACCGAACGCTGTGGGCGGCTTTCTCGTTCTCAACTTTACACTCTCCAAATAACCTTCCAACGCACAGATAATGTCAATGCCACCAACTGCACCGGACGGTACAAAAACTCTGGATGGGGAATGTTTCAATGCTTCAGCGAACTTGCGTGTGAACTCTTCATCAGCAAATGCTCCAGAACTTATAACGTAAAAATCCTTCCCGCTTTTTAGCACATCAATACCATAAGTTTTCACCGCCTCAACACTCGCTGCTTCAACAACAACATCCGCTTCCACAGGCACGTGAAAGCTATTGCCGATGAATTGACATGGTATTTGCTTCTCTTCCAAATCGTAATACCAACAACGCTCGATACGATTACCGAGTTTTTCAAGAACAATCCTCGTGATGTTTCCTCCACCAATGAAGAAAACCTTCATAACACTATCCACCTTCTTAGGCATTGTGAAAAATCTCTCAATAACTCACCGATTCTATTTTACATCTATAGTCTTCATCTGTCAATTTTTGTAAATTGAATCCAACGATGATTTTCATTTTCTTTATTACATCCTCGGGATCTGTACCAAAGACCCTTATCATGGCCTCCTTACCAAACCATCCCTCATCGTAGATTACATCAGGAATTTCACCAAATATCTCGTAAGCGGTTCTTATCATCCATTGCATAGATTGTCCATCAACTTTTGAAACTTCCGGAGGTTCTTTCGACCGTTCGTATTTGAAGACTTTTAAACCGGCACGAATGGCATTCTCCACGTAACTTTTCTCGTATCTCACGTTCGAAACGCACCGGATGTGTGGAGAAAATTCCTTTGCTGTGATTGCCATCCGTGCGGTGTGAGATTTATCTTTGAACGAGGGACCAGATACGAAAACAGGCTTTCCCTCTTTTAGTCTGATTCTTCCAGGAAATTTTGCGACTTCTTCCTCACTTTTGGACCAGGGAAGCGCAAAAGAAACGTTTTGTCCAACCTCGGGAACCGTGTGTACTCCTATTCTCTCAAGTTCCGGCATGATTTCTTCGAGCT
>JAUQPP010000051.1 GCA_030550315.1 Thermotogota bacterium
GTTATTAATTCACACAATTTGCTGATTTGATTATACCATAGACAAGGCAAAAAAATCAACGCTCTGTATCCCCGCATTAAAATGCCGGGCTTTAGAGCGTCAAAGCACTGTAAAAAAGTTTCGCTTTCTAGGGGCAGTACACTTTCTGAGGAGTTTAAACTATTTTTTGGTTACTACCTTGAAAAATTAGTATCTATGGAATTCAAAGAATGCTCTGTTATTTACTCAGGGGATGATGATTTCTTAATAATTGGCCCGTGGAGTTCCTTACCAAGACTTGCAAAGGTGTTGCAAGATGATTTCAGAAAATTTGTGTGTGAAAATAAGAATGTTACCGTAAAGATGGCGATAGCAATTTCCAAGGATATAAAGTTCCCTGTCTTCAGAATTGCTGAGGCAGCCGGCAAGAGTTTGGAAAAAGCAAAACAATACGAAAGAGAACCAAATGGGAAAGCAAAAATGCTATTCGTTTTATGGAAGAAATCGTAGGTTGGTAAGAATGGGAGGAGTTTGATGAAATAGTGGAAAAAACAAAAAAGAGCGTCATTTTGAATTACATGTACGAAGCTTCACCCCTCTACGAAAGCTCAAAGAATGAGAACACGTACTTCAAATCTTGGAGGTTAGTTTACAAACCATCACGGTTTAAGAATGCGCATAAACAAATCCAAGAAGTTGGTGAACTTATTGAAAACTTCTTGGATAAAGTACTTTTGAAGGATGGAAACAAGTTGTACTCACACATCTACGGATGTGCAAGATGGGTTGAATTTTTAACGCGAAAGGAAGGAGGAAAGGAGGAGAGGTAAATGGTGGAAAAGTTGGATAAAATTGAAAAAGAAGTCGAAACGGTTCTAAACATAGGAAATTGTGATCCGGATGGGTCGGGGATGATTCAGGTTGCAGATAAGTATGCTTCAAAAACAGCTCGAAATGTAACAACAACGCAAATAAGAAAAGTTTTTAATCAGATCTCGAAACTCGCCCCAGGCAACTCAAATTGCAAGTACAGTCTTAATATGATACTGGTTAATTTCATTTACAACTCAAAAAGGCATTCATACCCTCCTGGATTCACCAATTTCATAGTCAGCTTAATCAAGAGAACAGTTGAATCTGGAAAAGACGAAGTAAGACGTTTCAAGGACTTCTTTGAGGCGTACTTAGCTTATCACAAATATCACAGAGGAAAGTGATCCGCAAACAAAAATCAATCATGGGGGATTTCTAATGGCGGTTAGAGAAATCAAGCTGGTTGGGAAGTATATACTTGAAGCAAAGCTTGAGGCATTGACGGGTTTGCACATAGGAACTTCTAAAGATACCATGAAAATAGGTGATGTCGATAATCCGGTAATTAGGGATGTCAACGGTATTCCATACATTCAGGGTAAGATGAGAGCGTTAATGGAACTTTTCCATGGAAAACTGAAACCCGATGCCATGGTTTACGCTAAGTACCCAGATATACGTCTCCGCATGTGCGATGAGAAGGATTGCCAGGTTTGTGGACTTTTCGGTAGAAATCACGGGAGTCATTCTTTTGTTTTGGGAAATGAGAAAAAAGATTTCGAAAATATTTGTCCGACCAGATTAATAGTGAAGATGCAAAGCTCATACGAGATAGTATCACGGAAAAAGTGCTTGAAAATCTGGGAGGAGATTATACAGAAGTCAAGTTTGAAAATAATCTGGACAGAATAACTTCGGAGGTAAACCCTCGACAAACTGAAAGAGTTCCAGCTGGTGCGAAATTTGGAGTGAGTATGATTGTTAACCGTTATGCCGTAGCTTACGATGACGAACCGTCAACTGTAGACGACGGAATTAAATACTTAAAAGAGTTGTTGATTGCCATGCAACTGCTCGAGGATGATTATCTTGGTGGACAGGGTTCGAGAGGGTACGGTAAGGTGAAGTTCGAAGACATCAAAATTACTTACAAAGATCTTGGTTCATACGCAGGCAAGAAGGATCCTCTAGTAATAGGTTACAGTAGTGTTGAAGATGCCAAAAAACACATAGAAGCTTTTAAGACATCTGATTTACATACAAAGGAATGATGATAATGCTAAGGTACAAAGTGAAACTCAATTTTTTTACACCGTTGTACGTCGGAACACGGAACCAAGAACTGAATGCTCCAGATACTATTATTCACTCCGATACGATTTTCTAAGCAATAATTAACATGTACTCGTTAATCTTCGGACTACAGGAAACTCAAGAATTCACCAACGCTATAAGGGAAAGGAATGTTTTCGAATGTTCATCCGCTTTTCCGTTTGTGAGGGACAAGTTTTTCGTTCCAAAACCAGTAGGACTTAAGTTTGGTTTTAGTGAACCTAAAAAGGAAAAGAAAATACAGTTTGCTGATATCAACATAATCACAGAAAGAAGGCACATTTCACAGGAGCAAATTGAAGAGATCGAGAGAGAGAACATGACTGTGCTTTCAAACTTATTCCTGGTTGAGAGGCCACGTGTGACCCTTGATAGAATTAGCTCTCAGCTTCTAACATATATTATGTTGGTCATGTGAGAACAGGAGAAGAAACCGGATACTGGTTCTTCATGGATTTGTGTTCAGAGTTTGAAGAATGCGTCAAAACAGTAATAAGAGTACTTGGTGATGAAGGAATTGGAGGGGAAAGAACTTATGGTTATGGCCAATTTATTCCTGAGTTCATTGAAGATAATCAGCCATACATGGGTAGCAGTTTCGTGCTTCTTTCAGTTTTTAAACCTGCCGAGAATGAGGTCGAGTCTCTCGAAACCAAAAGATACAAAATTATCAAGCGCGGGGGATACGTTTACAGTCCATATTCCGATATACTGACGAACTTAAGACACCCTATGTACAATGTTTTTGCTGAAGGAAGTGTTTTTGAAAAACCTGTGAAAGGTGAGCTGACACTATCTTTTGATAGTTCTACGCATCCTGTTTACAGGAATTACCGAGCTTACCTATTGCCATGCAATGTTTGACGACTAAGAAGGTGGAAAAATGGATAACCTTGTGAAAAGCTTTTGGAAGACTTATCGATACGAGATCGAAATCATCACACCAGTACACATTGGAAGTGGCAATAGGATTAAGGCATTCGAGTTTGGGTATGACAGCGAAAAAATTTATGTGCTTAACGTTGATAAAGTTGCTAAAGAACTTCCTGAATTAACGGGCGAAATCATCCAGGTACTCATGGAGAGTGACGGTTCTAATGTAAACAATCTCTTTGAGCTACTGAAGCGAAGTAAAGTTTCAAACGTTCAAAACTTTTCAAAGTACGCAGTCAAAGGCTATAACTTTAGAAATTACAACAGTTTAAGAGACTTTCTTGAACACGTCAAGTCAGCGGGATGCCCCTACATCCCGGGAAGTTCGATAAAAGGGTGCTTCATGAAAGAACTTGCAACCTTCCCTACCGTGCAATCTAAAGCAATAAACATTCTTCAGTACTTGTCAAAAATACAGAATACGAAAGAAAGAAAGAAAGAAAGAAAGAATGCAGAGTTTCGAGAAAGAATCCAAAAAGTTGCTGACTGATATCTTTGGCGATCCAAAACACAGTTTCGGAAAAATACTTAGAATTGGTGATTCGGCATGCTTAGAGGTGGAAAAACTACAAATTGCAAACGGGAAAATTCTTGGAATTAACGGTCAGAGGAATGGTTCATGCAAAATTGCATGGTTTTGCGGAAAACAAGATGGAATGAGTATATACAAAGATGAACCAAATCAAACTAATGGTTTGTTCTGTGAAATCCTTCCACCTGGTCTAAAATTGCAAGGCCACGCAAGTGTACTACACATCGAACCAACAAGCTCGGAAATTTCAAAATATCCTTGGATTCTAAAAACGAACCATTTGCATAATTTTGTTTCTGGTAATTCCGTTTTACTTGATATCCTGGCCTTTATCAGGAACAATCTTTCAAACTATATCCACACAGAGAAGAATATTTTTAAATCAATTACTTCGTATCAAAGTTCCAACAATAGAATAATCGTGTACAATTATTTGCAATTCCTGGAGAAGATTGAAAGACTGCAGCAAAATTTGAAGGAGAATGAAGTACTTGTCCGCTTGGGAGCCCATACTGGTTTTATAACTAAGAGCATACTTGGTTATCCCAGCCCAAATTTGATACCAGCGCTGAAGAATTTCTTGAAAGGAACTGTCCACGCAAATGAATTCCCTAAAACACGAAAGTTGATATTGAAGGATCGCAACGATGTTGAACAAGTTGGATGGGTAAAGATATCATTTTACGCGGAAAAAGATGTGCTAAACATCTCAACACATTAATGGTTAACATTAAAGAATTAAAATTCCCCAGCGTTTTTGCTGGGGAAATTTTTAATCACAGAAGAATTCGCTATTTGATATTTTGAAGTTTTTCAAACGCTCTGAGCGCTGCGGTGTTCAAAAAGTTCCATGGTTTGTTGAAGTGGGGTTGGAAGAAGAAATCTGAAAATGCCAGATCGAGAACTGTCATTTTGTTTGCAATGGCAATTGAGAGTGTGTTCGCACTTTCCACAATGTCAGCTCTTGACATGACTTGTCCTCCCAGGATTCGACCTGTCGCTTTTTCGAAGATAAGTTTCACATAGACTGGTTCGTAGGTGCTCATGAATTCCGGTCTGTTATTTTCTACGACAAATATACTTTCAACATCGAGCTTCTTTTCGTGAGCCCAAGAAAGTGTTAGACCTGTTGCGGCAACATTGTAAGAGAAGATTTTTACGCCGGAGGTTCCTTGTGTTCCTTTGTATTTAACTCTATTTTCGAAGAGGTTGTACGCAGCAATTGTCCCCATTCGAACGGCGTTGGTAGCAAGTGGAATGTATTCGTAACTTTCGATCGGCGTGAACCAAATAGCGGTGCAGTCGCCAGCAGCAAATATATCTGGTTCCGAGGTGTGCAAATACTCATCTACGATTATTGCACCATTATCAAGAGTTTTAAGGAAGCCTTTAAAGATGTCTGTATTTGGTCTGAATCCGACAGCAAGAACAGCCATATCTGCCTTGTATTTGTTTTTATCAGTTAAAACGTGTGTCAGTTTACCATTATCACCAAGGAACTCGATGACTCTTTCATTCAATGCCAGTAGGATGCCGTTCTCAGCTAGTTCTTTTTCCACCAAATCTGAAAGTTCTTTATCTAGATATCTTGAAAGGACTCTTTCAGCTAGATCTATAAGTACAACGTTTTTACCGTTATGCTTGAATGCTTCTGCAAGCTCAACACCAATATATCCAGCTCCCACTATCACAACATCCTGAGCGTTCTTGGAAGCTTCCACTATTTCTTTAGCATGGTAAAAATTTTTCGAAAGCTTTACACCATCGAGCTTCACTCCTGGAATGTTTGGAATTATAGGCCATGAGCCAGTTGTTATGACCAGTTTATCGTAGTAGTCTTTAAAGGTCTCTCCTGTTTCAAGATTCTTTACAACCAAGTACTTCTTCCGAGTGTTAACTTCGACAACCTCATGCTTCATCTTGGGCACCGCCCCAAGACTGAAGAGTTGTTCAGGGGAAGAATAGAAAAGTTTCATCGGATCTTTGACTATACCTCCAACATGGAGTGCTATGCCACAAGAAAGAAAAGAAATTGTGTCATTTTTCTCATAGATGGTTATATCTACAGCATCCCCGTACAGCTTCTTTGCAGTTGTAACAAACGCGGTTCCAGCATGGGTACAACCTATAACGATAACTTTCATAAATTTCCACCTCCGACATTTTGATTCAAAAATCACAAGCATCATTTTTATTATACTTAGTATAACCTAATTGTCAAGAGACAGAATTTAAAATCTCCGCGGATAAGCGTGCGTAGTAAGATGGTATAATAATATAGCTAAAAGCGGGGGATTCATGTGGAAAAATTGAACAAAAGACAAAAGATTCAGAGAATAAAGCGTGTTGTTTCTTCAGCTTTGTTATCAGCATTTTCCGTTGTTATACTGGTACTAGGTTACTATTCCTCTGCTGAATGGACTGCTATATTCGTCGTTTCACTGCTGCTGTGGATTGCCTACGAAATTGGGGGTACACCCCTCTGTTTTATGGCAACCGTTGTAACAAACGCTTTGGCCTTGCTTTTCATTCCAAACCTTGCGTTTTCAATCACGCTGGTCTTCATCTCGGCTTACACTCCTGTAAGAGCTTTGCTGAACAAGTTGAGGAATTCTCTCGCATGGATGTTGAAGTATCTTTACTTCAATATTGCCTTTCTCTCGTGGTTTTGGTTGAATACTTACGTTTTAGGGTTAGAAGATTTCTTACATTTTGTTCAAAACTACCTAAGCAGAAGTGGTGTTTTACCAAAAGTTGTTTTAATCGTTATGATGCTTGCGTTGGAGGTTACGTTTTCTATCTACGAACTGTTTTTTCAGCGTTTTGAGAAGATTCTCAAACGTCGCTTAGCGGATTTTAAAGACAAGTTTCTGACGTAAAAAGTGAGGTGTAAATCATGGGTGAAACTTGCAAAAAGGATCCTTTCGTTGTACTTGGGGTGCCTCCAGACGCGGCTTTAGATGATATTTTGAACGTCTACAAGGAGCTTAGGAGAAGGTTGAATCCGGAGAGATACCAAGGCACGTGTTTAGAACATGTGGCTTCGAACCGTCTGAAGGAAGTTGAGCAATGTTTTCGGGAGATATTGAGGCTGAAAAAACTAAGTGATGGGCGATTCAGGGGTTATAAACCGGGATATTACCGACCGTACTATGAAGGCTATTACAGACGAGGAGATTGTTGTCCAGATTGTGGTGATCTTTGCACGGCCTGTGCATGTATTTGGGCTGTCGACACGTGCTGTGAATGTTCTGGAGGAGACTGCATCTAATGTTCGGCTACGTTCAACCTGTCCGAATGGAACTGAAAATTCGCGAATGGCTTGAGTTCAAAAAGTTTTATTGCGGAGTTTGTGTTGCCACAAGGAAGCACAGCTCTGTAGCAAG
This sequence comes from Thermotogota bacterium, assembly GCA_030550315.1. Taxonomy (GTDB): domain Bacteria; phylum Thermotogota; class Thermotogae; order Thermotogales; family Fervidobacteriaceae; genus Fervidobacterium_A. The sequence continues at coordinate 6,976 of JAUQPP010000051.1, forward strand.
TTTTTTTCTTTCGTACGACTCCGTTTTCTTTGCGATTCTCTTGGCGGCGTTGAATTCTGGGCGCGGAGAGTTGAAAGAAAAAAGACATTTCTGCTGGCTTACTATGAAGCCAGTCTGGATTTTTGCAGGGAAGTCTGTCGAAAATTCATCAAGCGTTTTTACTTTATTGCTGAAATATAAGCTACTCGATGATGCAGTCGATAGGAAGAGCTTGTTTTGGAAGTTCCTCTCAGGGTTAATAAGTTCAAAAGGTTTAGAAACATGGAAACAGATGAAAATGACCGTAGTGCGCTACTTAAAGATGTTAAGACAGGTGGAGTTGAGGAACTCCAGCAATCTGGAAGAAGCTGCAACAGTATTTGGTGGTCTAACAGCCACGATATTTAAATCTTTTGCAAGCGACGAGAATCAGTCTTTGGCTATGGAGCACTTGGGTAGGTACCTTGGTATGTGGATATACCTTTTGGATGCGTACAACGACTTGGACGAAGATCTAAAAAGGGGGAGCTATAATCCCATTTTGGAGTTCTATAAATCACGCTTTCTTCATAAATTGAAAAATTCTCGAAAAATAGTTTCTGAAGACGTTAAACAGCGAATGCTGAACATAGTTCGAGAGAAATTGTACAACTACCTTGATGAGGTTTGGAAGGCGTACGATCTGCTAGTTTTAAAGGATTTCAAAAGCATACTCGATAATATTATTTACTTCGGTCTTCAAGAGCGCACAGAAGTTGTGCTTAGCGGAAAGAAACGTGTGTGCCACCAAAAATGATCTTACGCTTAAACTTTTAAGTGTTCCTATGTCATGTTGGGGGGACTTGTGTGAAGTTACTCCACACATCAGACTGGCACTTGGGGAAAAGACCGAGTGGTCCGGAAAGGTTTTCCGTGGCGAGATACGAGGACTATTTCAGAGCAGCCGAGTACGTAGTGGACCGTGCAATTGAATTGGGAGTTGATATTTTCATTATCGCTGGTGACCTTTTTGACTCAAACAGGATAGATGCGGAAACGTTGTACAGAACTGAGTTACTTTTGGTCAAGCTTAAGGATAACGGCATACGAACATTTGCCGTCGCTGGAAATCATGATAGGGCTTATGAAAGTGAATCGTGGATTAGGTACTTAGAAAAGAAAGAATTGATTGAATGTCCGGAGGTTTTCAAAGACGGAGAAGCTTTTCAATTCGAATTTTATAAAATCGAAGATATCAATATCTATGGAGTCCAGTATTTTGGTGAGCTGACAAGCGAAGTTCTTACAGAACTGTCCAAGGGACTTGAGGGAAATAACAACATAGTTATCTGTCACACGGCGATAATTGACTGGAAAACAGAGGATGTGTTCTTGCCAGGTTGTGTGAAAAGAGACGTGGTGGACCTCTTTTTTGGAAAGGTTCGATACTTTGCTGGGGGACACTTTCACTCGTTCAATGCCTACCCAACGAATGCTCCGTTTTTCTTCATACCGGGGAGTCTAGAATATTGGGATCTCTACGAGGATGATGAGAAAGGGTTCATTTTGTACAACCTTGAAGATAATACGTACAATTTCTATCCTTCATACAAACGTAAAAGAAGCATTCATAGATTGCTGTCAGCGGATCTTTACGAGTACGCAGAGAAGTTATCCGTGGATGAAGGAGAGTTGGTAATTTTAAAAGTCAAAGTTTCACAGGATGGTCTTTATAAGACCGACGAGGTTAAGAAAATTTTGATGCAAAAAGGCGCACTACATGTGCAAATTGACATTGAATACGATGACACTTCCAAAGTCGATCTAAAACAGTCCGTGTTAAGCAGGGAGATGCTTGAAAGAAAAATTATAGCTTCATGGCAAAACCTATTCTCTGCCTCCGACGAAAACATCAATCGGACTCATGAATTCATAAAATGGGCCAAGTCCGTTGTAAACGAGAAGAATTCTGATCCAGTCTTGCTATTTGAAAGATTCAACACACTTCTCGAGTCAATCTTGGGAGATGGGAAAAATGATTATAAAGAAAGTCGCGCTTGAGAATTTTAAGATTCACTTGAAAAGAGAATTTTCCCTCCAACCCGGGATAAACATAATCGTCGGAAAAAACGGAGCTGGTAAGACTTCAATAGTTGAGGCTATTGGTGTAGCACTTTTTTGGAAAAGTGACAAATCGCTGAAAAATCTCATTTCCAAGGCAGGGGAAAATAACAAGAAAACCTTTACGGTTTCTTTAGAATTTGTTGCGAATGATGGAGTAGAGTATGTTCTTGTTAGGAAATTCAATCCTTCACAACACGTTCTAAAGACCAAGGACGGCATAATTTTAGCAGTGGATGAAAGAAGTGTGAACGAGAAAGTAAGTAAGCTTATTGGTTTGGAAGGAACGAATGTTGAAGAACTTTATCATAACATCGTCTGCGCCTATCAAAACAAGTTGACGGATATCTTCCAACGGAAACGGGAGAACACGGAGCTACTCAACAGAATTCTTGAAACAGAGTTTTACGACAAAATATCAGAAGAATTTCGCTCAGTTCAAAGAGAATATGAGATAAAATACAGACAGCTTGAAGAACTTGAACGGATATTCGAAGTTGAGCTTAAGAAGTATGAGGGTGTTGAAGAAAAACTCCATGACACTATAGAAATTTACAACCGTCTCACAGAAAAAGTACGTTCTGTTGAAGAAGAGATTAGCAACCTGAAAAAAGAAAGGGAAGAAGTTCTAGAAAAAATAGAGTGGCTCGACAAGTTAGAAGGAGAGCTAAGAGATATCCAAGCACAGTTAAAAAGCCAAACCGAGCAACTAGTGATTCTGGAAAACGATCTGGTTCAGTCACAGCAGGCGCGGGAGAGGCTAAAAACCTTGGAAGGCGATTACAGAAGATTTAAAGAAATTGAAGAAAACCTGAAGTGTCTAAGAGATGAGCTTAACAAGGCTTACCAAACACGTCAAAGAAAGGCGGAAATTGAGAACAAAATAACTGAGCTAAAGAAAGAGCAAGAAAACGTTTTGAATCTACTAGCAGAGAAAGAATACCAAATTCAGGAAAGCAAAGAGATGATTCTCTTAAAAAGGGAAGAAATTCAATCCTTGCGTGGGCAGCTTACAGAAAAACTTGCTCAACTTAGTGAAACAAGAGAACTCAGAATTGAGTTTCAAAACCGATTGAAAGAGTTTGAGCTGAAATACGGTGAATACTTAAGGCTTTTTGACAAAGTGGAAACTTTGAAGAGAGAACTTCAGCAGCTGGCAGATGTTGAAAATGATATTGCCGTGGTTACCCAAGAAATCGAAGAACTTGAGAGAGAGCGACAGTTGTTGAGCAACTTTATAAAGGTTGAATCGGAAATTGTGAATGAGAAATTACGTCTAGAAGGTGAGATTTCCAGGATTAAGGAAACGATTGAAAAACTATCGTCCGGGTTTTGTCCAATTCTGAAAGAGCAGTGCCAAAATTTAAAACAGCTTGGAGGACTTGAAAAGTTTATAGAGAACAACACCGCGCAACTGAAAGAAAACAATGAAAGGCTTGGTAAGTTACAAGAGCAATTGCACGAGATATCAGCTGCAAAAACCAGAATTGACTCCGTAGACCTAAGCATTCGAAAAGTTCTTGAAAGACGTGCCAAACTGGTTCAGTTGAGGGAGCAACTTGAGGCAAAAAGATTGGAATTGGAGCTATTAAATTCACGAATCCAGGTACTTGAGAAAGACGGTTCACCTGTTGAGGCTAAAGAGAAAACCCAGCAAGAGTTATCAAATTTACTTAGTCAAGAAGCAAGTCTGGAAAACGAAATCAAAAACCTGAATTTGCGAATTTCAAATTTGGAAGGCGAGATTAAAAACTTCGACGAAAAAATTGCAGAGATTTCAAAAGTGGTAAGTAGTCTAGAAGCGCGTAGGCGTAACTTAGAATCCAAGCTCGTGGAATTTGAAAGGAACCTTAGAGAGTTTGGTAGCATCGAGCAACGGATTCCTGAACTTGAAAGTCAGGTCAGGATTTTCGAAGGATGGATACTACAGCTACGTCCAAAGTACGAAGAATACATATCTACAGAACCATTGGCATCAAGACTTGAAGATCTGAGAAGGAGGAAATCAGAGCTTTTGAAGTCAATACAGGAACTATCCAAAAAACACGGTGAACTGGAAAGTATCTTAAGAAATTTCGAAAGTAGGAAAATGCTTGAGGATAAAAGAAAAAATGTCGAAAAGAGGTTAGAGGAGCTGAGTAATGAATCGGCCAAGCTGAGAGAGGAGGTTGGTTCGTGCAGGAAAGAACTTGAAAACTTGCGAAAACAGTCGCTGGAAAAAGAAGAAAAACTACTAACACTTGATAAACTGAAAGTACAAAAAGAAAGGTGTGCTCAAAAGCTGCAACTGACTAGTGAATTTCGCGAGAAACTCAAGCGAATGGGTGCTGAAATTACCTCAACGTTGATCGATACAATTTCTAAGATAGCCACACAAACCTACCATGTAATAAGCGGGAAAAGTGAAGAAATTAAGATTGACACCGCCGAAAAGAACTTTGTGTTTTTGCTCAGAAATGAGCAAGACAACGTCAGGGAATTTTCAATGCTTTCGGGTGGCGAACAGGTAAGTGTTTCTATTGCACTTCGAATAGCGTTGGCCAAGACTCTCACAAAATCAGAACTTTACATTCTTGATGAGCCTACGATAAACTTGGATGCCGAAAGACGAAGGGCATTCGCGGAAAACCTTAAGAACTTCTTTGGACAGTTTGAGCAGGTTATTATCATCACCCACGACGAAGAATTTAAAGATATGGGTTATCATGTTTTGGAGGTTTAAAACAGCGTGCGGGCAATCACGCACGCCATTTTATTGCAACCTTTTTAGGGAATTTTTGTAAATGCGTTCAACGACCTCTTGCTCAGCTTTGATTGGTACCATGCTAATTAACAATCCCGATGACGGACTTGCCATCGCCAGGTGTGCTAACTTTGATATGTTGCTTTCAGTAAA
>JAUQPP010000052.1 GCA_030550315.1 Thermotogota bacterium
CGGGGGTGCTAGTAGTGAACAAATTATTTTTTCTCTTGCTTTTCTTGGTACCCACAATCTTATTCTCGTGCACTTCTGGTAATTTTTCTACAACATTTCGACAAACTCTTACGCTGCACAACACGAACAATTTAACTGATGCGCTTTGTATAAAGGACTATTCGTCACTTCTTGTACCCTTCTTGTTTGTCCCGTTGGACGAAGCTATAAGGGACCAGGTCCCGAAGCTAGAGCTTCTTAAATCACTTAGCAGTTTAGAGTTCGAGCACTTTCTCATCCTCGCTGCAAGTACTTCGCTGATAACAAGTTACTACAATGCTAGTGTTGCGCGCACTATCACGCAAAGTTTTGTAACAACTTCAGTTATAACTGGACTTGCGAAGTTCATAGTTGGCAGAGCAAGGCCGTACGTCAACATCGGTGCGTTAGCTTTCAGCCCATTCTCGATTTCAAAGCCTTTTCAATCCTTTCCTTCCGGTCATGCCTCACTTTCGTGGGCAGTTTTTACACCAATTGCTCAAAATTTTGGTTTTCACTGGTACTTCATCCCGGTAATCTTCTCCGTTCAAAGATTGTGGTCAGATGAACACTGGCTATCGGACGTCATCTTCGGTTCAGTTCTTGGTTGGCACATTGCGAACCGTACCCGAGAGGAAAAATAGCTAATAAAGTTCCAAGGGGGAAGGATAAATGAAAATTTACGAATACGATAAAGGAACACCTTTTAACTTGAGTGTTTCAAAATTCGAAGAAGGTGAAATCTTGACCTTTGACACAGTTTACGAACCGGACATTCCGGAATCAAAAAGGGTGTACGTCTACAGATTCAACAGCGAACATCCGTGGGTGAGGTTGATATTCCTCCATGGAATTGGCAACGGTCATGTTCCTTACCTAATGTGGTTTGGTGAAAAATTTGCCGAGCACGGTGTGGAGACTTACTTTCTCATCCACCCTTATCACCTTCAACGTGGGAAACCAGATTGGGAGGGTGGGGAGCCATTTTTCCACCACTCGCCCGCGCACTGCACTGTTAGATTCCACCAAGCAATTAAAGACGTAAGGAGGACTATCGACCTGATCGAAAACGAAGAGAAATCTGGAAGACTGCCTGCACTACCTTTAGCCATAATGGGCTTCAGCTTCGGTGGTATGATAGCCACTATGACCTTGGCATTGGATAAACGTATCACAGCTGGAATCTTAGCTTTTACTGGCGGTGATTGGAGATGGATAAACTGGTACTCACCGTACGTTGAACCAGTTCGGAGAGGATACGCGCTTTATAGCAACGAGTGGAACTGCAGAGATGAAGAAACCTGCAAAAAATTGAGGGAAGAAAGTAGGAAAAGGCTACACACACTGAAAAACATCGACGAAATATTTCTTTTGAAACCCACGTGTTTCCATTACGATCCAATCTCGTACGCAAAATTTATAACACAACCTGTTTTGATGTTCCAAGGTGTTTTCGACAAAGTCATACCTCAACGCGCATCAAATGGGCTCTTCCGGCTTTTGCCGAACGCAAAAAGGATTGTTGTTCCTTCAGGACATAAAAGTTCTTATCTCTTTAGACGGACAATCTTACGCAGGAGCTTGCAGTTCTTAGAGGAAAAGATAATCAACCAGAAGCTAACTGTTGCCTGACTCTGAATAGCTCGTCCCTTAGACGTGCTGCATCCTCGTATCTCAGCTCCGACGCCGCTTTGTACATCTCTTCCTCGAGTAAAGCCGCGTATTCTTCAAGGGTCAACGAATTCTTCAACTGGAAAATGCTCTCCTCGTAGAGCTTGTACATTTCCTCTTCCTTGTCCCTGAATGGTGCAAAAATATCCTCCATCATCGGTTTCACAATAGTTTTGGGTTTGATACCGTGCTTCTCGTTGTACTCCATCTGGATTTTTCTTCTTCTGTTCGTCTCTTCAATCGCACGTTGCATCGCAGGAGTAACTCTGTCAGCGTACATGATTACCTTGCCATTCTCATTTCGCGCGGTTCTACCAATTATTTGTATCAACGTGGTTTCGCTCCTCAAAAACCCTTCTGTGTCCGCATCAAGGATCGCTACAAGTGAAACCTCGGGAAGATCCAACCCTTCCCTGAGGAGATTAACACCAACCACGACATCTATCTCTCCGGCACGGAGCTTTTTCAACACTTCCACGCGCTTGATTGCGTCAAGTTCAGAATGTAAGTAGAGTGCGCGAATGTTGAATTCCACAAGGTATTCTGCGAGCATCTCGGCAGTTTTCTTCGTTAGTACCGTGACCAAGGCTTTTTCGCCACGCTTTTTCACTTCTACTATTTCCTTAACCAAGTCATCTACCTGGTATCTTGTTGGTCTTACCTCCACCATAGGGTCGACAAGTCCCGTTGGTCTGATAATTTGCTCAACAACTTGCTCTGATACCTCCAGTTCAAAGGGCCCAGGTGTTGCCGACACGAAAATCACTTGGTTGACCATGTTCAGGAATTCCTCAAACTTCAGGGGCCTGTTATCGTACGCACACGGCAACCTGAAACCGTATTCCACAAGACTTTTCTTCCTTGACATTTCGCCGTGGTACATTGCCCTAAGTTGAGGGATGGTTATGTGTGACTCGTCAATGAAAAGCAAGAAATCCTTCTCGAAGTAATCGAGCAAAGAGTACGGTGGTTCCCCAGGCTTTCTGCCGTCAAAATGCCTCGAATAATTCTCAATTCCAGTGCAATAACCAAGCGTCGACAAAAGTTCTATATCGTTCATCGTTCTCTGATACAATCGCTGGGCTTCGAGTTCTTTTCCCATCGCTCTAAGTTCCTCAACACGTTCGTCAAGTTCTTGCTTTATCGTTTTTACAGCTCTCGCTATCTTTTCCTCAGTTGTGACAAACTCCTTTGTTGGATAGATGGTTACTCTATCAAGTTCTTCAACTATGGTCCGATTCAGTCTATCGAAGATGAATATTCGATCGACCTCGTCACCGAAAAATTCAATCCTAATTCCCTCATCCTGGTAAGTGGGGAAAATTTCCATCGTATCGCCGCGTAATCTGAAGCTCCCCGTTAGCCCTACGTCTTCCTTTCGCTCGTATCCGATCTTTACAAGCTTCTTTGTAAGCTCCGAAAGGTTGATCCGCTGTCCTACCTCGAGTTTTATGTTCAACTGATCAAAATCCTTCGGATCACCACAAGCGTATATTGCCGAAACACTTGCGACAACAATTACATCACGACGCGTCATGATAGACTTTATAGCACTCATCCGCATACGGGCAATGACCTCGTTTATGTCTGCACTTTTCTCAATATAAAGATCCTTAGCCGGAACATACGCTTCAGGTTGATAGTAGTCGTAATAACTTATGAAGAACTCGACCTTGTTGTCAGGAAAAAAAGACTTGAACTCCGAATACAACTGTGCAGCAAGTGTTTTATTCGGCGAAATTACCAGCACTTGTCTATTCATCTCCTTTATGACGTTAGCCATCGTGAAAGTTTTACCGCTGCCGGTTACTCCTAGAAGTGTTTGAAATCGGTAGCCTTTTCTCAAACCCTCAACAAGTTTTTCAATAGCCTGCGGTTGATCTCCCATGGGTTTGTACTCACTCACCAGTTCAAAAGGCATTCAGGGAACCTCCCGAAGCATAAAACTCATTATGATCACCCTTAATCAAATTATATCACACTTTAAACCTTTATTTTTCATTCCGTTTACCACAAAACGTAGTGAAAATTAAGAGTTCCCTGCTAAAATTATTATGCTCACGCCATAAACAAGCAAAGGAGTGTGATAAAATGCTTGAATTCAAGACATATTATTCTTCTCAACTAGCAAAGAGAGTGCTTGCTGTGATCCTTCTGATTGACCCTCTTGCATTACTTATAAGCTACTACGGCTTTGCCGGGATTGGGAATTATCCGGTTCAGGTTATTTTACTTGGCTATGCACTTGCAGTTGTGGCTGTTGGATTTCCTATCTTCTTTGCAAGCAAGTATGTAGCCAGAAAGGCTTTCGAAGGTCTGAACGTCAATGTTCCGGTTGTTACGTCACTTTTGATATTCTTCGGAAACTTTTTCGCAGCGACGCTTATCGGCATAGCTTCAAAAGTCATCGCTCCCATGCCGGAGAGTACACTAATTTTGAGACTTGCCGGAGCACTTGCAATAAATGTTAATATTATGGTCGTTTACACCTGGTTGCTCTCCACGATAAAACCCCCCGATGAGCTCGATGAAGTCCTGTTCAGAAGAATTCAAATTCCCATCGTTCTAAAGCTCGTGCTCGGTGTTCTGTCAATTTCCATGTGGATTGGTCCGATATTGTTGAAAGCCATACTTAAACGCGTGGAAATTGAATACTCCTTGCAAAGAACGTTGGTCTTCATCTCGGTAGTTCTGAACCTGATTTTGGCTGTGAGCATAACGCTACTTACAAAAAGAATTCTAAGCGGTGTACCCAAAATTGTCGAAACGCTCGTTCAATTGTCCAAAGGCGACCTCACAATATCTTGGACAACAGAAAGTTCTGACGAGTTTAAAATTATTTCAAAGGCACTTAACAACGCAATCTTAGGACTAAAGCAACTCATGTTAAAAGCTGCGGAAACATCAGAGGCTAGCATGAACCTTTTTAGCAAGGTTAGGGAAAATTTCGAGCAGTTTGAGAGAAGAACAACAAAGATGGTTGAAAGTGTTCAGAAGCAGCAGCTTCAGTTGGAACGTATCACCAGTTCGATCGAGGAAATAACGACCAACATTGAAGAACTTTCAGCACAGGCGCAAGGTTTGTCACAACTGGCCGAAGGTATTATGAAAAGCGTTAATAATGCCAGTGAAAAATCTGCTCAAGCACTCGATATTACTAGGAAAGTCAAGGAACTCACCGCTGGATTTCTTAGAGAATACGAAAATCTCGAGAAGAACATAATTATAATGAGTGAGAATACGAAGAATATTGGAACTATCGTCGAAACAGTAAGGGCTATCGCAGAACAAACGAACCTTCTTGCCTTAAACGCTGCGATTGAAGCAGCACGTGCTGGAGAAGCAGGACGTGGCTTTGCTGTAGTCGCCGATGAAATTAGAAAACTCGCTGAGCAAACGAAAGCTTCAACGGACATAATTTCCAAAACAATTTTGGCCATCGAGGAATCTTCACAAACGCTTTCGGAAGGTGTGAAAAACTTGAAAGCGGAGGTCGTACAAACGGAACAGGGTTACAACTCTGTTCTGGAAGCTTTCGAGTTCTTGAATGAAGTTATCAAAAACCTCACAGGTGCAGTTGACACTCTGGTTGCACACAGTGAGGAACAAAGCGCGAGTGCCGAGGAAATGCGAAGTGGTGCGTTGGAGATTTCAAACAGTGTTTCGAAAATTTCGGAAACCGGACAAGACATCGTTCAGAGCGCTTCCGATGATTTACAAGAACTCTCCTTGATATCTCGACAGCTCTCAGGTGTGACGGAAATATTAAAGGAACTAAAATCGAGGATTGAAATTTTCAAATACTAAGCATAAAAAAGGCGGGCAAATGCCCGCCATGAAATTTTTCACTTTTATCAGTTAACCAGCCTTTTTTGCAAGTCCGATCAAATATTCTACTGTATCGCCGAATGCCATCCGTTCTCTTATACCTTGTCTGAGGAACTTATTTATCTCATCCATCAACTCGATGGCTTTATCGATCTTCGGATTTGTTCCTTTCTTATACGCTCCAACATCAATTAGGTCCTTTGCGTCGTTGTACGTGGCCATTAGATCCCTGAGTGTACGCGCAGCGTTTAAGTGCTCAGGCTCAACAATATCGACCATCAACCTACTGATACTCATGAGTACATCGATAGCCGGATAATGATTTAATTCCGCGAGCTTCCGCGAAAGGATAATATGCCCATCAACGATGCCGCGTACCGTATCGGATATGGGCTCGTTAAAGTCATCGGCTTCTACAAGTACGGTGTATATGCCCGTTATACTCCCTTTATCAGAATTACCAGCGCGTTCAAGAATTTTCGGTAACGTTGCAAACACACTAGGTGGATATCCGCGGGTTGTTGGGGGTTCTCCTATCGCCAAACCAATCTCACGTTGTGCCATTGCCCATCTTGTCAGTGAGTCCACCATGAGCATCACAGTGTAACTCTTATCTCGGAAGTACTCTGCTATCGTTGTTGCCGTAAGAAGTGCCTTTACCCTCAGAAGTGCCGGTTGATCCGATGTTGAAACGACAACGACGGATCTTTTCAATCCATCTTCGCCAAGGTCTTTTTCTATGAATTCACGCACTTCCCTACCGCGTTCTCCAATCAACGCGATAACGTTTATATCGGCTACCGTGTTTCGTGCAATCATTCCAAGGAGCGTGCTCTTTCCAACACCACTTCCTGCGAAAATACCAATCCTCTGGCCTTTTCCCAGTGTAAGGAAACCATCGATGGCCCTAACACCAACTGGTAACGGTTCCGCAATTCTTTTTCGGATGAGCGGGTTCGGTGCTTCGTTGATTATCTGACGGTACTCGTTGAGAACAAGTGACCGACCGTCGATGGGACGGCCAAGCGCATCGATAACTCGGCCCTTCAAAGCCTCACCAACGGGAACACTGACCGTTCTACCGGTCCGGATCACTTCGCAACCTTTCTTGAGTCCTGTGATGTCCTCAAGAGGCATAAGCACCGTGAGATCCTCTTTGAAACCAACCACTTCAGCTAAAGCTTTTCTCCTTCCAACTATGATTTTGCACAACTCACCAAGCGCTGCATCTGGCCCCCTTGATTCGACCGTCAAACCAATGATTTTTTGGACCTCACCGATATACTCGTACGGTTGCATAGACTCAACCCTGCAAATCAAAGAGTCAAGTAACGAGAGGTGCTTACCTAAGTTGCGCACCCAAATCTCCTCCTAGCGATTCGCTAACTGAGATTTCCTCGAATATTTCGTCCAACATTGCGAGCTGGAAATCAAGCGTGGTGTCTATCGTTCCAATATCAGTTTCGGCAATAACACCATTTTTGATCGTTGGATCCGAAACGATTTCAAAACCTTTCAACTTAATCTCCTGAAGTAGCTCCGGAGGAAGCAGTTTCATGTCATCCGGATTGATTCGGATTTTCACTTTAGTGGCATTTACCAAGTGCACGATGACCTTATCCAGCTTCCTTTTCGTCAGCTCAGGATCAACTTCTCTTTCCAAAAACTTAGTGACTAGCACCCTCACAAGATGCAGTAGTTTGGTGGAATATGCTTGCAAAACATCATCAAGAGCCCTTTCAAAGCCTTGAAGAAGTTCATCTAGTCTCTGATTAAATTCAGCAAGCATAGCATTTTTCTCCAACTCGGCAGTTTCTATGATTTGCTTAACCTGATCGTTAGCCTGGTTGATGAGCTTGTTGTATTCCTCTTGAGCCTGCTGGAGGATCTCGTTGGCTTGCCGTTTCGCTTCAAGAATGATTACTTCGGCCTCCTTGTTGGCCTTGGCAACAATTTCCATCAATTCTTTCTCTCTTGAGGAGACAAAACGCTCTTCCTCCGCCCCTTCGGGGTGCCTTTCTACCTCGATTTTCAAAGGAGCATCTATGTATACATAGCGCTTTTTTATGATCAAGCCCGTCACCTCGCACACAAAAACTCCCAGTTAATTATACCACCGCTCACCGCAAAAAAAGGAACCCGAACAGCCCGAATGCGAGCATAAGGGTAAGCGTATCCACACGAAATAACTGTAAAGCGGCAAAAGAAAGAATTGTTGCAACAAGTCCAAAAAGGTTTTCAAAAGCAGTTCTCAAAAACCCAACACTTGCCGCCGCAATCATTGCGAGCACAACAGGTCTTAATTTTGTTAACATCAACGTGATTAATTCACTGTCCTTCTTTTTCAAATAGAACCTGTATACTAACACCGAAAGTAAAACAGGAACTACGATAACTGAAAAGGTGGCTAGAAACGCTCCCAAGTATCCTGCAACTTTGAAACCAACGTAGGTGGCCGAGTTTATTCCGATGGGCCCAGGAGTTGTTTGCGAAATGGCGACGATTTCGTTAAACTCATCGAGTGTCAACCACTTATTCACATCAACCACGTAATGACCTATCGTTTTGATAACGCTGTATCCTCCTCCAAAACTCACAGCACCCACTTGCAGGAAAGCGTTAACAAGTCTTAGAAGTCCCATCCTATGCAACACACCCTCTGAGTTCGTGGTTTTTTTAACGCTTTTTCGCGCGCTTCGGTTTGAAATAATATGTTAGAACCGAGTAGAAAACTGAGAGTCCGATGACAAACACTGGATTCAATTTTAAAAAGGAAACAAGTATAAATGTCACGATAAACAAACATAGCTCTTCAAGATTCCTAACGCTCTTTCCCCACATCTTCAACACTGTTATGATAAGCACCGCAAAAATTGGTACCTTCATACCTCTCACGAACGGAGCAAGAAGTTGATAATTAACTTTTAGCACAGCCGCTATTGCAACGATAGTTAAGAATGGGAAAAAAATCGAGCCAACGACTGAAACCACGGCTCCCACAAATCCTAGGAGTCTGTATCCCGCCATCGCTGACGTATTAACCGCTATTGGTCCTGGTAGAGACTGCGCAAGCGCGACAATCGTAGAAAATTCTTCTTCGGTGAAGAACTTTTTCCTTCGGACGAACTCATCTTGCATGACAGAAACCATCGCATAGCCTCCGCCGAATGTAACTCCGCCGATTTTTGCGGTTGCGAGAAAGATCGACAAAATTAACCGTAGATCATTTATGCCCCTCATTTTAACACTCCTTGAAGTATCAATTTTACTTGAGCCAAACACCACACAAGAATTATACAACTTGCAACTTCAAACTGCAACAAAAATCATACCATAACCTCATACAAATAGCGCTGAGTAAGGAGTGGATGTACGAAAAAGCTGGGAGTTCCTGGTTGATGCCAGATAACCGAAACTGTGAGGCAAATAAAAGTAAAAAGTAATATGAACATTGCTCAAGGGAATAACAGCTACAAACGGCTTCTCAAGAGAATGCTAGCGTTCCTGATTTCAAAGAACGCAAGACGAGCATTTTGAAAAAACTTTGCAGATGTTCTTGAAAACTTTTAGTTCTTGCGTAAACACGAAAGATTGTAGAGATTGTGAACCAGGGAGAACGATCGACCCTTGAAAAATGAGTTAAAGGGAAAAGGAAAAATGAGCGCTGAGGAAATACGTCAAAAGGTTATTCAGCTTACTCAGTCAAAAGGACATCTTCTCTGTTAATTATCGTGAAATGCCTCCTACATTGAATCGGCTTTGAGGTGGTATAATCTCATTTGAGTATGTGGTTAAATGGGAGGTTTGGCGGATGGAGTTTTCGGAAAACGCGATAGTAGAAAAGAAAAAGTTTGCTTCAAAATTATACGAGTTTTGGATTAGGAATTCTCTTGTTTCCAAAAAGGCTAAGCCTGGTCAGTTTGTGATATTGAGAATCACTGAGCGTGGCGAGCGGATTCCGTTGACGATTGTTGACACTAGGCCCGGGGAATTTAGGCTCGTAGTGAAAGCTGTTGGTAAGTCTACGTTCGAGCTGTGTATGAAAGAAGAGGGCTACGTTTTATCGGATGTTGTGGGACCTCTGGGCAAACCGAGCGATGTAAGAAATTACGGAAACGTACTGGTACTTGGCGGTGGAGTTGGTATCGCAGCTGTTTTGCCTATAGCAAAAGCTTTGAAGAAAGAAGGAAACAAATTGACAGTGATCCTAGGAGCACGTACAGTTGACGAGCTGATTTTGAGGGATGAATTTAGCTTCTGTGACGAACTGTTGCTGGCGACGGACGATGGGTCACTTGGAATTAAAGGCACCGTTGTGGATGCGATGCGAAAGTTACTAAAAGAGAAAAAATTTGACGTAGCTTGGGCTATTGGTCCGGGAGTGATGATGAAATTTGCTAGTTATGTTGCCAAGGAACACAATCTTCCCATTTGGGTCTCGCTTAATTCTATAATGATTGATGGCACTGGAATGTGCGGAGGTTGTAGGATAACGTTGAAAAATGGAAATGTTAACAAAATAGAGTACACATGCGTGGATGGTCCAGAGTTTGACGGCCGATTCGTTGATTGGGATGTGTTCATAAACAGGCTAACCCTGTACCGTGAACAAGAAAGATTAGCACTCGAAAAATTCTTGGCCGAGGTTGGTGACGTATCGTGGCTGTAAAAGAACGTGTTCCCGTGCTTGAGCGACCAATCAACGAGCGAATCAAAAGCTTTGAAGAGGTGGTGCTCGGTTACGCTGAGGAACTCGCGGTGGAAGAGGCTAAGCGTTGTTTACAATGCAAGGTACCAACCTGTGTTGAAAGTTGCCCAGTTGGAATAGACATTCCAAAGTTCATCAAGCAGATTACACAACACAACTTCGAAGGCGCTTTCAAAACCATTAAATCCTTCAACTATCTTCCTGCGACATGTGGAAGAGTCTGCCCACAAGAGACGCAATGCGAGGGTTCCTGTGTACTGAACAAGATAGGTAAGCCGATAAACATAGGTGCATTGGAACGGTTTGTAGCTGATTGGGCATACAAGGAAGGCTTGAACGCACAAAGTGAGGGTAATGTAAGAATTCAAAAAGCACATGATAAAAAAATCGCCGTTGTAGGTTCGGGGCCAGCGGGATTAACAGTTTCTTCAGAACTCGGAAGACTTGGATTCCAGGTTGAAATTTTCGAAACATTGCATGAACTGGGCGGAGTTTTGGTTTACGGCATTCCGGAATTCCGTTTACCTAAGGAGGTAGTAAAGAAAGAGATTTCGGACCTGAAGAGTTTGAATGTTGTACTACATAAAAACACTCCTGTTGGATACGCAGTTGATCCGCGTGAGTTGTTGGATTCCTACGATGCTGTCTTTATTGGCGTAGGAGCGGGAACTCCAAAGTTCATGGGGATTGAGGGAACGGATTTGAACGGTGTGTATTCCGCAAATGAGTTCTTGACGCGGATAAACCTGATGCGAGCGTACAAATTCCCCGAGTACGATACACCTGTGTACGTTGGCAAACGCGTCGCGGTCATAGGTGGCGGGAACACCGCAATGGATGTTGCAAGGAGTGCATTAAGACTTGGGGCGGAAGTCTACCTTGTGTACAGGAGAACGGAAGTGGAGATGCCAGCAAGGCGTGCCGAGATCGAACATGCGAAAGAGGAAGGTGTAAAGTTCATGTTGCTGACCATTCCAATACGTTACATCGGTGATTCAAGTGGACGCGTTGTTGCTATGGAGTGTGTGAAGATGGTTCTCGGTGAGCCGGACGAAAGCGGAAGGAGAAAACCGGTACCATTGCCCGGAAGTAACTTCATCCTGGAAGTGGACACCGTTGTCGAAGCGATCGGTACGGAGGCGAACAGATTTCTGCTGAGTCAGTTCCCCGGATTGAAGACAAGCAAACACGGTTATGTAGTCGTTAACGAATGGGGCCAGACGAGTATCCCAAAGGTCTTTGCCGGTGGTGACATCGTCACCGGTTCGGCTACCGTCATTTCCGCGATGGGTGCTGGAAAACGTGCCGCACAAGGTATAATGCGATATTTGGTCGAAAGTGCTTGACCTCCTCCCCGCATTGAAATGCGAGGATTCTTCGTGCGGTATGTTAGCTTACTAACCTTAACCGCACTGGGCTGGTCAATGCCCCTACTCCTATTCCCTTATGGGAATTCGGAGATACCTTTTTGAGTATGTTTAATGCTCCATTTACATCAGCATTTAT
>JAUQPP010000053.1 GCA_030550315.1 Thermotogota bacterium
ATTCTCCTTCACTGAAATCTATGAGCTTTGAAATGTCTTTTCCGCACCATTTTGCACTAACAGCGTACGTGTTGTCTTCGTGTGGAACAACCTTTGGTGAATAAATCCAAAAGTGATCTGGTACTTTATCTTCATCATCGACGAAAATAGTTTTGCCATCTTCAGTTAAGATCCATCTGTACATGAACCTTGACTTACCAAACACGTTGCATACTTTTATATCATTTCCTCCGTTCAATGTACGTTTGTACAACAATTTGCTTAAATCAATCTCATGCAGTACGTAATCTTGCAAGTTTTCTCTAACTCGAATACTTCCAAGGAACTCCACAAGTTTTCTTGTGAAATAACCTGCCTCTGCAACTCTAAGCTTCTTATCTATAAGCGTTCTCCTGGCTCTTTTCACGATGCCAGCATCCGGATCAAAATATTGCTCAACCGGAACTCCTTTCGCAAATCCTCCCTGGATAGTTATGCCTTCTCCGGTGTCTATCTTTTCGTAAAGTTGCACATACTGCTTTTGGTTTCCACGACACTTCGATCGAATGATTTTTCCCATGCTTTCGTTTTGGCTAAGTATTTCAAAGATGCTGAGTGTTAAGTTTTCTTCTGTTGCGCGTTTTAGATACCTTCCAATAACAACTTCTCTAAGATATTTCTTTATACCATCATAATTGCCTGCAAGAGCGAGTTCTCTTATCACATTGCCCAGTTCTTTTTTCATTGCTCCCTTGTCTTTGCCTGTTTCAATGTAATAGCCGTAAACCATGTCTTGATCTGTGGAATATATCAGCTCACCACTCCCAAGTTTGAACGGATTTTTTGATGGCATCATTTTTCTAATCTCGTTTTTGATCTCTTCATCCTGCTTTGAAGGAAAGTAAACTGCCATTGTGTCTCCGTCAAAATCGGCGTTAAACCCTTCGCAAACATTTATTGGGAGCCCTATTGTGTAATTCTCCCAGAATACAGGTTGGAAACCTTGAAGTGAATGTCTGTGTAGAGATGGTTGTCGGTTAAGAATAACGAGAATTTCCTGGTCTTCGACAAGTTTATTGAGAAATTTTGCTACTTCTTTCCTTGATCTCACATCACCATTTAAAGCATTTTGCAACTTATCTTCCTCAAAAACTTCCAAGAGTTCTTTTTTTAGCCATGTAATTCCGAAGTCAACAGGTAAGGCAACTTTGTCAATATCAAACTCCTTAACGCCTAGTGATTCCAAGTTGTCAACAGGCAATGGAGAAATTACTGCACGACCTGAAAAGTGTAAGCGTCGCGCAATCACAAGGTTTCTTATGTAACCATCTTTTGTTAGGAGCAGTCTTGTGAGGAATTTCCTTGAATTAGCAACGAAGGTTCCTTTGTTTTCCTTTAACCTTAAAATGTTTAACAATTTCTTGTTCAACCTTTGGAAATATTGTTCGATTTTCCTTTCTGCCTTTAGTTTAAATATCTCGTTTATGTTCTTGGTAAGCGCGATTCCAACGTATTTTTTAGATTCACCACCTATCTTTTTGCCACTTAAATCAACCCTTAGGAAGGTTCTCCAATTCGGTTCGAGCTTTTCCACAACGTCGTCGTGCTTATCCATAATTTGGAGGACTCTAAGCGCATACTTCTGAAGTTCCTCAACGGATTTTGGTGCCTTTGGAAATTCACTCAATAGTGTCTCGATTTCTTTGCAAAATGCTTCGAACTTGTCTTGCATTTTCGACTGTTCGATAGAAATCTTAGCCAACAAGAACTTTAGCGTCATCGGGTTAGAGGTTCTCACGAAAGCTCGTGCGCATGTTGATAGGTAAGTTTCGAGTACTTCTTCGAGTTTTGTAACGTTGTCCTCTCTTGCTTGTTCAAGTGGTGCGTACTCAAACTTAGTCCTCAGACATTTTGTTGTGTTGAATTTCAAGCCGCAAGTTTTTTCAAAAACTTTGTTTAACAGTTCTTCCGGAAAAACGTTCAAGTGACTCGCTTCGGCTAAGTGGTCTTCAGAAAGGTTTTTGCTTGCGAATAGTTTGATAAGCCTTTTATTTCCGTATGAATATAAAGACCAAAATTCGAGTTCACCGAATCTTTGGCCACCGTTTCTGGATTTTCCCTTTTTCGGTTGGCCAGTTAGCTCGCTTTCCGATGCGAGTGAAACAACATGCAGTTTATCTCTAACACAATGATCAAGTCTCACGATGTACTGATAACCAACTGTTAGCCTCCACTCGTGACCCTTATAAAGAACTTTGAACCTACCATAGTCGTCAGCCCCAATAGATTTAAGGGCTTCAAGAAGTTTTGAATTTTTGTCAAAAACGTTTTCCAATGGAGAGATGATTTCAGGGATTTCTTTGAAATTTGCAAACCTTTGTGCAACTGTAACATGAGTTTCATAGAGTTGTCCAAGGTTCATCCTGGAAACTACTCCCAAGGGACTTAGTATTACATCGATTGTTTTTTCTTCACCAGCTATAAGGGCCTTAGGCATTTCTTCGTCTGGTAAGACGAGGGAGACCACACCTTTGTTACCATGACGTCCCATTAACTTGTCGCCAACTTCCAAAGGTTTTTCGACTTCGAAGGTGATTGATATATCAATGAAGGTACCATCCAGAAACGAACTTTCGTACGGGGCAGGAGGTATCCATGGGATACTTACAACTTTGGCTTTATATCTTCCTTCGTAAGTATAGATTTTTTCGATATTTCCTGGGCTGTAAATAACTTTGAACAATTGCTTGCCAAAAAATACTTCGTCGCCTTCTTTAACTAAGAACCTTATTCGTACAGAAGGTGCTTGCTTTTGATCCTTTCGCTTTTGCCCTCTGTAAATCCATTCTCCCTTCTCAACTTTCGGGTTCTTATCATTTTCGACGGCAACGGTGAATTTTTCTTGTTCCGTCCTTTTGACCGTCATTCTCTTAGCAAAACTTTTCGAGACCACTATCCCATCTTCGAAGTTGAATCCGAAAAATAGGCCATACGCAACAAGAGCATTGACACCTAGATTTTCCTTTTCAGCGCCTGTTTTTAAGAATGGAGGTTCAGCACCGAGAACTTGAATAGCTTGTTTTAAGTTCTTTGAACCCATAAGCATTCTCGCACCGTCTGAATGCAGGATAAACGGGATCTGTTTTGTTGCGAGCGAAAGTAAACTCGTTGTCTGTTCCTTAAGGATTTTCGAAGGCTGATTTTTCAACTCGGCTTTTATTTGGGAGTTAACAATCTTCAAGTTTTGAAAATCATATTCTAGATCATCTGAATCAACCACCGTTAACGTAAGGCCTATTTTTTCAGTTTCTGGAGTTTCAAGAAGGTCGACAATTCCTAAATGACTAACGTTTGGATAACGTATGATTTCTGGAACTCTCTCGTTTGGATAAACCACCTTTCGCGGGTTGGATATATACTCTACCATGTTGTTTTTGTCTGGTAAAAAGAAAACAGGAATCTTTTGCCAGACGTAACGTACTGAGTTGTTTGCTTCCTCTTCTTCAGCTCCAAAAGAATAGTAGCGGAAGTAAGAAACCCCGAGGTGTAACGCAAGTCTATTAAATCTGTAAGAAGATTGGGAAAGTTTCGTGTTCTTGTGTGAGAATTTTTCAAACCACACTGTGAGCAAAGTCGAAAGCCATGCTAAGTAATAACCTTGCAAAATTATCGCATGGTCAAGGTCAAGACCTGATTTCCGTCTCCGATATTCGCTCCTTTCATCAAGTTCACTTTCAAATTTTTCTACTTCATCTCCGTCTTCTTCGTTAACCTCTACCAGGTCTGGGATGAACTTATCGAAAACAACAAATGGAGAAAAAACTTCACGACCGAACGCTCTGAAGTACCCATGTTCGTTAGGAATTAGCAATAGGACGTCCGGAATAATACTATCATACTCGAATGCATAATCGCCGTTGCTGTTTATGAAAACTAAGTTCATAACTTTACCAATCACAGCTCCGTTTTCGTCGAATACGTATCCTCCGTCGTTTAAATTTGCAAGAACCTTGATGTTGCCTGCCGCAAGTTCTCCAAGTGCAAGGTTAAGTTTGTGAGTAGCTGTACGTTTTGATGCTAAAAAGCTGCCCATTTTTTGAATAAAGCCATCGATTAACACCTGTGGATCGAGATTTTGAAACTGACGAAATAGTTTCACCGAATCCCCCCTCTTTGAGTGTCATTCCCTCGGAAAGATTATACCACAACCTGTGTCTAATAAAACTTAAACTTGCTCATTTCCAATCTCTTTCCACTGTCTGATGAAAAGCTCTGTCAAATTGCAGTATATTAATTGTCATAAGTAACTTGGAGAGGAAGGTTTTTTCTGTTAGGAAGGGAGGGATAGAATGACCGATGAAATAAGCTTAAAACAGAAAGCCATTGCTCTTGAAGAAAGTTTCAAATTTAGGCAGGCTCTTGAATTATACAAAGCCTGCGAAAATGTTCTTACAGTTGAAGACGGGAGTCTCTTGAGATATGCAAAGTTACTTTTTGAATTCCAGGAATTTCAAAAAGCCAAAGAAGTTTTTGAAAGAATCATTTTAAATTACCGATACGTCAACAAGGAACTCTTGAAAATGCTTGCCGAAGTATACGAGCACCTTGGTATGGACGAAAAGGCCCTATTAATTTACCAAAGGCTTGGTGAGAAAAGAAAAGTTTTTCATCTCCGAAATGAACAAAGTTTCCTCAGGCCGAATCAAGTTTATGTGAATAAATTCCTGGAGCTTTTTGCTGGAAGAGAGGACGTTTTCGCTGTCCAAACTGAAAATGGGTACTATCCCGTCAGACGAGCGCTGAGTGAAGCTGATGTAGTTGAACACTTCATGGGGAAAAAAACATTAGGGATATACGTTCTTCGTTCGGATGATACCGTTAAATTTGCAGCATACGATGTGGACGTTAAAAAGGGAGCTATTGGAACTGTAGAACAAGTACTACCTGAATGTCAAGCAGTTGCAAAGCAGTTGCTAAAAGCTCTTGAAAGCGAAGGTTTGATGGCTTACCCGGAGCTCAGTGGAAATAAGGGCTACCATATTTGGCTGTTTTTTGATACTACGATTTCGGCGTACAAGGTTAAGCTTGTTCTCGAAAAGATAGCCGCTCAAATAAATTTACCAGATAGTGTCAACGTGGAAATTTTCCCAAAACAAGCTCAAACAAACGGAGGTTTAGGTAATCTTATCAAGGCTCCTTTGGGCATTCACAGGAAAACGGGAAGACGTTGTATTTTTCTGAACCAACAGTTTGAAGAGATTGAACAACAAATGGATTTCTTGCTTCAAATCCGCAAAAATAGTGTGGATTTGATCAAAAAACTCTTCCGTGAATACTCGACCTTCGAATCGGAGGTGGAAAATCATGGTGGAAATCAGGAAAAGGCGTCGACAACAACTTGCCAGAAGATTAATTCAGAAAAGAATCTTACTGAATCGAAACGCGCCCCGAAAATTGACGAGGTCACGAAGAAAGAACTTCGTCGGCGAATTGCCCAAGAAAACGACCCGACGCTACTTGCAGCGCATTCTTGTACGATTATTTCTCAAATCATCCAGAAAATCGACAAGGTCGCGTATATCGATGACTTTGAAGAAATGATACTTGTCGGAACTTTCAAATATCTCCCAAACGGTACAACAATTTTGGAAAGAATTTTGAAAAAAACAATAAATTACTCGTCCGAAAGATTAAATAAACTGTTAGCGCGCTCTGGACAACTTCCCATATCTTGTGAAGAAATAAAAAAACGTGTTTTGACAACAGGTCTGGCACTTGATCTCTCCAGATGCACTTGCAAATTTACCCAAATCCTTAACACGCCATTGAATTATCTGTCACCGGATGCTTATCTTCAGCACATTGACGAAAAAGCTTTAACATTGAAGCTAATAGAAAAAATGCAGGAAAAAGCCACCTTAGAACAGGAAATACAAAATTTAAAAGCAATTCTTGCTTCCAAAATAAACGACGAAATTAAAACAGAGAGCTTCATCCTGAGAAAGTCAGAAAATGGTGAGCTTGAAATCAAATTCTTCTGATCTCGCAAAACTGGAGGGAAGGACCATGATGTATGTTATTAGTTACGACATAACTGACGACAAACGACGCCAGCGCTTAGCAAAATATCTTGAAAGTTATGGGGTAAGAGTTCAGTACAGTGTTTTTGAAACAGAGCTCAACGAACAGCAACTTAATTCGATGATAAAGGGTATCAAGAAGAAGATAAAGCTCTCCGAAGATACAGTACGGATATACCCGATTCAAAAAGACTTGCGTGATCGAATAGTTACATTAGGGATTGACAAGGGCCGCTTTTATGACAACGAGTTTTACATAATCGGTTGAAGCTTTCCATCAGGAGGGATGTTGGTGTTGAGTGTTAGTATATTCGTAACTTCACGCTGTAATTACCAATGTGCTTTCTGTTATCGGCACATCGACAAGGGCGACATGACTTTTGAAAGGGCAATTCAAGTCCTCGGCCATTTAAAATCATTATCACTCGTGGAAGGGGTTAACCTAAAAATTTCGTTCGCTGGAGGAGAGCCAACTTTGGTTCCTTGGATCTCGAACGCCATCGCTTATGCAAAAAAGTTAGGCTTCAAAACAGAGCTGATAACAAACGGTACAAATCAAATTTCTGAGGAGTTGTTAAAATTCTTAGACGTTATAGCCATAGATATTGATTCTTTACGGGAAGAAACAAACTTAAAACTTGGAAAGTCAAGGATCCACGTGTTAACCGCTGAAAACCTAATACAAAGAGCAGCTAAACTTAATCTGAAGGTGAAGATAAACACCGTAGTGACAAAGTTGAACATCTTGGACATTGTGGAAGTAGCAAATTGGATAAGAGGAAGAAAAAATATCTATCGTTGGAAGATATTCCAATTTCTCCCGTCATACGGATTGGCAAAAGTAAATGAGAGCGTCCTGAAAATTTCAAAGGAAGAATTTAAAATGTTGGGCGAAAAGATTTCAGAAATGATGAAGGACTGGGAAGGTCAACTCGTAATTGAAGATAATGAATACATGTCCTCGGCATATTTCTCAATTGACCAAACAGGTTCATTTTATGTTGCCAGACTCATTGATAACAAGTACGAGACCATCACCCTCGGTAGAGTAGAAGATTTTACATTCAAAAAACTTCTTGAATCAGGGGTTATCTCCAAAGAACTGGTTGAACAGAGAATACAGCTTAACAAGAAAGTGTTCTTGGAATGAGGTCACGGAGAATAAAAAAAGGAGGTGATTATAGTATGGCAAATGCTGTATTGCTAAATCTTTTCCCATTAAAAATTGATTCGAAAGTACGACGACTCTACTTTTACAATCCCGGTGCAGAGCCAGAGGTCTTTGCGAGTAACCTGACGAGAGTGAACCACATAAGATTCCAATCGTCGAAAGATCTCGTGTGGGTGGAAATTCCTGAAGTTAACTTAAAACTTGTACCAACTGATGTTTACAAATTCAAGCTTGATAAAGAAGATTTAATCGAAAACGATGAAAGATTATTTTTTAAAGCGTTTTATGCTTACATCACAAAACTTTTCAGAGACAACGGATACTCAAAATTACATCGAAGAGGAGAGTATGTAAAACTCACACCTCTGTGGAGACTTTCTAGTAATCCAGAGATATCGTGCTACGCTTCCTACAGAGTCCGATTATACAACATCGAGAAGAAGTATTACGTTTCCATCTCTCCAAGATTCTTGTTTTTGTCATCAGAGCCTGTTTTGACTTCACCTATTAAGGGAAGCTATGTTTTTAACATAGAGACTGGAAAGTCATATCCATTAATTGAGTTGGAAGCTGATAAAATAAAAATACTAGTCAACGAAAAAGAAGTTGAAGTCAAAGTGCCGGAAAACTACTACTTTAACTTTTCAGTAATCGAAGCCGAAAAGTTAAATTTTATTAAAGAATTGCATCAGATATATAAACAAAAGACAAACGAATTTTACCAACGCATTCCGTATGATTTGAATTTTTTGCAATTAGTAGTTGATTTTGACAAGCCATTAGAAATCTCTTGTGAAAAAATTCTCATTACTTCAAACGAATTCTACTTCCGGGAAGGGACCTCAAACAAAGTAAGCGAAATATTCAAATTGCACCCTCTTAAGAACAACGAAGACCTTAGAATTGCATTATTTTTTTCTTCAAAGGCTCAACTCGCCGAACTAGTGCCAACCCTTAAAGTCATCTTTGCGAAAGGCCACCTGCTTTCTAAAGCTTTGGCGGATCTTGACTTTAAAAGATTGACTTTAGTTGAGAATCCAACTAACCATCAGCCATATTTTCTTTACGACCCTGAAAATTTAAAGCCACTTGACAATGAAGCACTTAAGAAAGTTGAAGGTAAAACGTACGCTATAGTTATACTTGACAAATACTACGGTAACCTTGTTCCCCTTATCGCATCTTTTCCTAAAAACTTTGTGCTTTTGCCTATTCTGAAAGAAAACCTTATCAAGAAGCAGCCTTATGTAATAAACAGTTTCGCGTACAAGATACTGAACTTCACGGAGAATGCTCAACCATACACTGTTAACGTCCCATCAGGAACGTTATTTGTCGGTGTTGACCTCTCACATGAAAATTTGTTAAAAAAGAGTCATTTTGCGATATCTGCTGTTGATCATCTTGGAAAAGTTTTATATGTTGGCGTGAAGAGAAATTTGCAGCTTAGTGAAAGATTTAACGAAGAAATTCTCGTTGAATATTTCCAAAGAATTTTTGAAAGATACAAAAATCGTCACAGTAGAGCTCCAGCAAGGGTGATAATCATACGCGATGGCTTGTGGCTTGAAAATACTGAAAGAATAGCGGAGGAACTCAAAAAGTTTATGAACGAAATTGCTCTAGTCGAAATTGTGAAAAACTCAGTTATTAACTCTCTTTCAAATTTACAGGAGCACGTCATAAAAATTACAAGCGAAACATGTGTTTACTTTCCGAGAGCATACCACAACCAAAAAGGTGTGGAAATTCGAATCCGGATTAACAACACGGATATTGATAACGATGAAATTATGAAGACAGTTTACAAAGCAACGATTTTGTACCACCCAACACCATATACAACCCTGAGAATACCATATCCCCTTTACATTACTGACAAGATTGCGCTCCTTGGAGACGAATGGAAACTCTATGTTCCATACTTCTTCTGAACGCTACCTTGAGACCTTTTGGAGGGTGATGATGATGATAGTATACATCATGGAACAAGGTGCAGTCTTGGCGAAAAAAGATGGGAGAATGGTTGTTATCAAGGCCAAGAAAGTTCTTGACGAAGTTCCGTTAAAGAAAATAGAACGTATAAATCTCCTGGGAAACATAACAATGACGACGAACATGATTAATTACTGCTTAGACAACAAGATAGAAGTCATATTCATGACGCAACACGGTCGATATCGTGGGAAATTGTATACAGAGGAGTATCGAAACGTTTTGCTACGTTTAAAGCAATATGAACGCTCTTTAGACCCTAACTTTCGATTAAGAATGGCAAAGTCGATAGTGAAGGGAAAACTTACAAACTATTACGACTTTCTCACGACAAAAAGTAAATTACTTCCTAAAGGGACTCTAAGTGATGAACGCGCGGGGTTAAGAGTTACTATCGAGAAAGTAGAAAAAGCAAAAGATATAGATGAAGTCAGAGGATACGAAGGTCTTGGTTCAAAAATATACTTTTCAGGGTTTAAAAAGTGCATAAAATCTGAGAAATTTAATTTCCACCAACGTATAGCGCATCCTCCAAAGGATGAAGTAAACGCAATGCTTTCTTTGGGATACTACTTTCTCTACGTTGAAATGCTGCTCGCTTTAAATTCTGTTGGCTTAGATCCATATCTTGGGAATCTTCATACCATTGACATATCAAAGCAATCATTGCTTTTTGATCTTGTTGAAGAATTTAGGAATCCTATTGTTGACGCTTTTGTCCTGAACCTTTTGAATTTGAAAAAAATCGCACCGGAAGACTTTGAAAAGCGTGAAAACGAGATAGTTTACTTCACAAAAGAAGGTATGAGAAAATACATTTCAAATTTCGAAGAATTCCTAAGACAGAAGTTGAAGTACCACTTGGACGGTGAAGAAAATTATGTGCGGACGATATTTGAGAAACAGGCACGTCATTACGCAAGAGTCGTACTAGGTGAAGAGGAGGAATATCAGCCTTTTCGATTAACTTAACCAAAATAATATACTCCTGGAAAATTACGGTGACTTTGGAAATTCCATTTGGTCATCGTTTACTAAAAACAAAAACGAAGCTAAATCCTGAATAGAATTTCGAGCAAGCATAATGTTTCCACATCGACTATATAGACCATAACAAAAAGTCGATTTACAAACTGTTTTTGATCACACATACAACGAATTTTTCTTTTTCTCTAATAAGTTTCATAACTTTCGATCGCCTGAGCGAAGGAAAAATGTCTGGAATTTTAAAAACAAATGAGGCATAACCGGTATTTGAATAAAAATCACTTAAGAATGTGTAGCTAATGAAGTTTGCATGGATAATAAGCTTAGTATTTCTAAACAACCCTGGTGCCAAATCTGGGATTGGTAGAGACATATTTACAAAATTAATCTTTAGATTCGTAATACGTGTTCCCAGCTTTTCCAGAGAACTACGCAGATAACACTTTTTATCTTATTTCAATTTTCCAGGCTTACTTTGTTCTGTGTGTCCTACTCTTTTTGTGCTTTGTCTAAAAATCAAGATTATTCAGCTTTCTTATAAGTGTTAAAAATATTCGTCTTCCGCTTTTGCAAGATTTTATTAACCTGTCACATACTTTTCTCCCGATGATATTGGCTATAGACCTAACTTTTCGAAAATAATACTTTCTAATTGTACCAAACAGAATATAGGTAACCTCTATTCTTTTTAGAGTTCCATTTCTACCACCGGTAAATATATTTACACCTACTTGAGCAAGTGTGAAATCTAAAATTGATTTTTGCTAGATTTAATGGTATAATAGAACAGACAACCAAAGACGCACGGAACCGTGTAAGAAAATTTTTCACAATCACCTTTAGAACAGCTTATTTACGTAACTTCTCGCGTATTGAAGCCATTGTTTACGCATGCTTAATACATTTTTCGATGCTTCAACCATGTGAATTCACAAATTTAAAATTCAAAAAAGCGCATAAATTCATGCTGTGCAATTCGAAATAATTTTTTCCGAACCTACTTTACGATAATGTTAAGATAGTTCCAACTGTTCAAGAAACAATAATTAAAGCAGTTGGACAAGGTAACAAGAAAGTCCCCCATCTAAACTCTTCATCAATACACGCTTTATCGCAGCAGTTAGTCACAAAGAAACACATTTTTACTCAGCTAATTTCGGAGGTTCGGAAAATGACATTCTAAAAAGCTTTTCTTCAAGCTAATTTCAGAAGGTAACAGTCAGGAAGGAACTTCTCTCTGAAAGAGATGGAAACAATTGTGACCGCTGAGAAACCCCATCTCTCCACGGGAAAAGTCAGGAAGGAACTTCTCTCTGAAAGAGATGGAAACAATTTCTATGAAAAGGGGGGTGGGGCACAATGGAAGTTTCGTCAGGAAGGAACTTCTCTCTGAAAGAGATGGAAACGGGAAGGTTAAGTAAACGGGATAAAA